>JALWYR010000254.1 GCA_027003085.1 Flavobacteriales bacterium | reverse complement strand
CAGCAAAGCTACGAGCGAGGGCTGAATTTTTCAACCCTCGCTTTTTATCTTTCTAAAAGTTTACCGGACAACAATGATTTTCAATTTTAATTTTTGGTACAAATTTTTTGAACAAAAACAGGATATTTTTATAATACGAAAAATCGTATATTTGTATTTTGAAAATTACAATAAATTCTATCATCATGTTAGAATTTCCTTGGAACAAAAAAAATAAAAATCTTAACGGTAAGGGTACCATAAAAGAACATAAAACCGGAAAACCCGAGCGTACGCCTTATACTTTGGACGAAGTGGACAGTTTGATAAAAAAATACCATTCTAAACGGCAAGGTACAAACCACAATCGACCCGTAAAAGCCAAACCCACTTCCTCTCAATCCGGGCAAAAACCGGAAGTCGTATCAGAACGGGAACCGGAAACTGATAGTGTAGAGTCTTTTCAACCCGATTCCCCTTCTCATCAAAAGGAAGTAATGGTGGATGTTGATAACACGGACGATGTGGTTGAGCATCATGTAAACGAAATTGTGGCAAACATCCAAAAAACAAACCAAGAAGAAAACGAAGATCCTTGGTGGAAAGAACTATTGGTTCAAAACCCCCAAGTGGACGCATTGAGCCGTTGGATCAAAGACAAATTGTTCGAATCGCTTTGGGGTCTCCTGGTATCCGACCTCAATGGCGAAAAAATATATTCCCTTTACGGATTCCATAACACCGAACTCAAAAGTTTGCTTCTGATTCCTCCTATTTTGGATGCCGAAATGCAACAGGTGCTCCAACACGGAAAAATTCGTGAGTCCTTATTCCGAACCGACAGGAACAAAATGCTCTATTATATGGATATCGAAAATTTCCGGGTTGCCCTATTGCTGGACGAAGAAAAACTCAATATGGGCATGCTTTTCAGCATTGTTAAACCCGCCATTGAGGAGCGCATCAAGAAAATCGGGCCTATCAGCTAAGATTTTCCACCGGTAAATTTTTCCCAAAAAATATCCGCCGCCTCGTGCGGCGTTTTTTTTCCACCCAAAACATCCAGGCGCAGCTGCCCGGCAAGTTGCCGTAATGCCGGATGGTTCTTGACATACTGCCGGAAACCTTCGTCCAAATGCTCATCAAACCAGTATTCGGCCTGGCGCCGGCGCTTGGCCTCCAATTGCCCTGTTGCTTGTGCCTGGCCATAAAAATCCTCCAAGTGTTCGATAACTTTGTCAATGTTTTTGTTTTGCAAAGCACTTACGGTCATCACCTTGGCCTGTTCGTTGGGACGCGAACCGAAATAATGAAGAGCGGTTTGAAACATTCTGGCGGCCTGCTCGGCTTGCTCCGCCAGTTCCCCGTCGGCCTTGTTGATCAAAATCAGGTCGGCCATTTCCATGATGCCTCGTTTGATGCCTTGCAGTTCGTCGCCCGCGCCGGGAATTTTGAGTAAAATCAATATGTCGGTCAGGTGCCACACATAGGTTTCGCCCTGTCCCGTGCCCACGGTTTCCACAACGATGCGGTCGAAGCCGGCGGCTTCGCACAGCAAAACGGCTTCGCGCGTGTGGCGCGCCACACCCCCGCCGAAATCTCCGCTGGGAATGGGCCGGATAAAGGCCTCATCCAACCGCGCCAAATGTTCCATACGGGTTTTGTCGCCCAATATGCTTCCGCGGTTCAAACTGCTGGAAGGGTCGATGGCCAAAACCGCAACCCGGTGTCCTTGCCTTACCCATTCGGTGCCCAGGCGATCGATAAAAGTGGATTTCCCCGCACCCGGCACGCCCGTAATGCCTGTGCGCAAGCTGTTTCCCGTATGCGGCAAAATGTGCCGTATCACCCGGCCGGCCATCTGCCTGTGTTCGGGTTTCCGGCTTTCCACCAGCGTAAGCGCCCGGCTCAGGGCCAAACGGTCGCCGGCCATGATTTGACGGGCCAAAACCTCCGGTTCGGGCAGGGTTTTCCGGAACCCGGAGGTTTTGCCGGACAAACCGGGGTGCAGGTGACGGGATTTTTTCAAAATGACGAATTTTGATTAACAAAGGTAAATTTCCGAAAAAACGCTCAATGAAACAAACCCCGTGGCATTCCCGCCGCTTGCGTATCTTTGTGCCAAAAGTATCCTATGGGTTCCATGGAATTAATGGCTCCGGCCGGTAGTTTTGAGAGTTTGCAAGCGGCCTTGGACAACGGTGCCGATTCGGTATATTTCGGTGTGGAACAACTCAACATGCGGGCCCGTTCGTCCGTCAATTTTCGCACGGCCGACCTCCCCGAAGTGGTCCGCCGGACGCACGATGCGGGCGCCAGGGCCTATTTGACGCTCAACACCGTGCTCTACGACCACGACATACCCGTGGCGCGCCGCCTTATCGATGCCGCCAAGGATGCCGGCGTGGATGCCGTCATCGTTTCCGACCAAGCGGCCATTTTTATGGCCCGCCAAGCCGGCTTGGAAGTGCATATTTCCACCCAGCTCAACATCACCAACATCGAAACGCTCAAATTCTACGCCCAATTTGCCGACACCATCGTGCTGAGCCGCGAACTCAGCCTGCGCCAAGTGCGGCACATCACCGAACAAATCCGCAAGCAAAACATCACCGGCCCTTCGGGCCGGCCGGTCAATATCGAACTCTTTGCCCACGGTGCCCTGTGTATGGCCATTTCGGGCAAGTGTTACCTGAGTTTGCACACCTATGCTTCGTCGGCCAACCGCGGTGCGTGCAAGCAAAACTGCCGGCATCCGTATTTGGTTATCGACAAGGAAACGGGCATGGAATTGGAGGTGGACAACGAATACATTATGTCGCCCAAGGACCTGATGACCGTGGATTTCCTGGACCAAATCCGCGATGCAGGCGTGGGCGTGCTCAAAATCGAAGGCCGGGCCCGCTCGGCCGATTATGTGGCCGTGGCCACCCGAGTCTACCGCGAAGCCATCGATGCCTTGGACGCCGGAACCTACAACCGCCAAAAGGTGGAGGATTGGGTCGAACGCTTGGCCACTGTTTACAACCGCGGTTTTTGGGACGGCTACTATTTGGGCCGCAAGCTGGGCGAATGGTCGCAGCCGGGCAACCAAGCGGTTCGGCGTAAAATTTATGTGGGCCGTGGAAAAAACTACTATGCCAAGGCCGGCGTGGCCGAGTTCAAGGTCGAGGCTTTTGAGCTCAGCCGCGGCGACCGGGTGATGATCATCGGGCCCAGCCTGGGTGTGCGCGAACTCACGCTGGACGAAA
>JALWYR010000253.1 GCA_027003085.1 Flavobacteriales bacterium | reverse complement strand
AGCGGACAGCCCGACGGCGACGGATTTCGGGCCGGCCGGTGCGAAAGCGCTCCGCCGCTTGAAGCAACGGCCGGTGCCCCGCCGCGGCGCCGTAGGCGCCGGGCGGCCGGCCGGACGTATTCGACTGAAAATCAATACGCCCCGGCCCCGCGGCTACGCCCCGGCCCCGCGGCTTCGCCGCGGGGCCGGGGCGTCGATAAATCCCGTTCCAACATCCGGCCGTCCGCCGCGGGCATTCGCCCGCCGGCGGGGCCCCGAAACCTGGCGCCGGGGCGCCCTGAAAATCAAAAACTACTTGGCGGAAATCTTTTTCATCCGGGTAATAAAAAACGGCACCGATTCGCCAAACCGCTCCCAAATCGCCTTTCGATACCCGGGCCAATACTTTTCCATAAATTCGTTTAAAACCGCCTCGTCCTTCACATCGAACTGCAACGCAAATCCGGGAGCGTCGAGCATGTGAATTTCCATAAGCACCGGCGAATGGAGCAATCCGACGTCGGTAATGGCGGGAATCAACCGGGCACGCAAATAGTCCAACAACGCTTGGCGCACGGAATCGTCGGGATGGAAGGTGATGTTTAAAATCCACATTGTCAGTCGTTTATCATACCTAATGTTTGCATACGGTCGGCCAGGGAACGGTCGTTTTTGAGCCGTGGAATCTTGTTTTGTCCGCCCAGTTTGCCCATGTCGGCCATGTAGCGGTTAAATCCGCCCGGCTTGATCTGTCGCAGCACCGCCGGCCGCAGGATTTTGCCTTGAATCAAATCGCGATAGTAAATGTTTTGCTCCTGCATTTGCGCATCGATAAAGCGGATAAAGGCCCCGGCATCGGCCGGCGGCTCCACAAATTCCACCAGCCATTCGTGATAGGGTAGCCCTTGGGGCGGATTCACACAAGGCGCCACGCTAAATTCGGCCACGCGAACACCGAAACGCTCCACCGCCCTGCGCATGGCTTCCTCCACTTCCTTGGCAATCACGTGCTCGCCAAAGGCCGAAATAAAGTGTTTGACCCGTCCGGTTACTTGGATACGATAGGGATCGGTGGACGTAAAACGGACGGTGTCGCCTATCACATAGGCCCATAGTCCGGCATTGGTGGTCAGCACGATGGCATAATCGCGGCCGGTTTCCACCTGTTCCAAGGTCAGGCGTTCGGGTTGGTCGTCGCCCATTTGTTCCAAGGGAACAAATTCGTAGAAAATGCCGTGGTCGGTCAAGAGCAAAAGGTCGTCGCGGCGGTAATCGTCCCTGAATGCCATAAAACCCTCCGAAGCCGGATAGGTTTCCAACAAATCCACCGGCCGGCCCACCAACTCGTCAAAACGTTGCCGGTAGGGTTCAAAGGACGTTCCGCCCGACACGAATAGCGAAAATTGCGGAAAATTCTCGCCGATGGTCTTGCCGGTGCGTGCAACGATTTTTTCGAAATAATTGATAATCCAGGAAGGAATTCCGCTAAACACGGTCATGGGTTGGCCCAGGGTTTCGTCGATAATACGTTCCACCTTGGTTTCCCAATCCTCAATGATGTTGGTTTCCCAGGAAGGCAAACGGTTTTTTTGCAAATAGCGCGGCACATAATGGGCCGCAATGCCCGAAAGCCGGCCGGTGGGAATGCCGCCTTTGTTGTCCAGGGCCGGACTGCCTTGCAGGAAAATCATCTTGCCATCCAGCCAATCCGTCCGGCCCGACACGGCCGTGTAGAGCAGCAGCATATCGCGGGCGGCACGGATGTGGTAGGGCATGGATTGCCGCGAAATGGGAATGTATTTGGTGCCCGAAGTGGTGCCGGATGTTTTGGCAAAATAACGCGGACGCCCGGGCCAAAGAACATCCTTTTCGCCGCCGATAATGCGTTCAATGTAGGGCCTGATGTCTTCGTAGGTTTGCAAAGGCACCTGCCGGACAAAATCGGTGTGGGTTTTGATATGGTCAAAACCGGAATCACGGCCGAAGGCCGTAGCCCTGCCCGTTTGTATAAGCCGGCGGAACCATTTTTGCTGGTCGGTAACGGCGCTGCTACGTATTTTACGATAGCGGGCGTCCGTTTGACGTGCCCATACACGGGCGGCAAATGTTTTGAGTCCTGCCACGAATTAATCCATTTTGTAACCCGCAAAAGTTACGGGAATTTTTCCGTTCATCAAGTGGAATTTCCTAAACGGCCGGCGCTTAAAATAGCGGTCGAAACTATGTTCGGAAACAATCCACACCTCGGCTCGTTGATAATTATCTTCCAAATGCCTGGCAATGCGCCGGTAAAATTTATCCCTGTCATCCACCGGCAGGCGGCGGTCGTAGGGCGGATTGAAGAGCATGGTTACCGGGCCGGGAATTTTACGGGTCAAGAAAAAATCTTTGGCTTCGCAACTAACGAATTGGTCCACCCCGGCGGATGCTAAATTTTTCAAGGCCTTTTCCACCAGGTAAGCTTCTTTGTCGTAACCGATAATGCGGATGATTTCCAAGGGTTCACGCACGTGCTTCATCACGGCATCCCGGATTTGGGCAAACAAAGCCGGGTCAAAATCCTTCCACTGCATAAAGGCGAATTTTTCACGGAAAATGCCGGGCGGAATATTGGCTGCCAACAAAGCACCTTCGATGGGAATGGTGCCCGAACCGCACATGGGGTCGATCAAATGGGTTTGCCCTTTCCAGCGGGCCAAACGCAACATGCCGGCGGCTAAAACTTCGTTGAGTGGCGCCGGGCCTGTGGCCGTCCGGTAACCGCGCTTGAACAAGGGATCGCCCGAAGCATCCAAGGAAACCGAAATTTGGTCACGAAAAAGGTGCAGGTCGATACGAATGTCGGGATTGTCCTTGCTCACCGACGGCCGGTAACCCGTTACTTCGCGGAAGCGGTCGGCCAGGGCATCCTTGGCCTTTTGGCTCACGAAATGCGTATGCGGCAGCGTGTCCAAACGGCCGGAAATATGAAAGTAAACCGTTTTGTTCACATCGAAATAGGCCTCCCAGGGAATGGCTTTGATTTTGTCGTAGAGGGCGGCCACGGATCTGATGTTGCGCAAGTGGGCAATGGGTTTCAGAATGCGCAAAGCCGTGGCAAGCCGCAGGTTGGCCTTATACATAAAACCTTTGTCGCCATAGAATTCCACCGCCCTGACCAAAGGGCGCGGACGCTGTCCGCCCAGTTCCTGCACCTCGCGGGCCAAAACCTTTTCCAGCCCCTTGAAAGTGGTGGCAATCATCTTAAAATTTTCCCCGTTCATCCGATGTGAATTTTCTTGCCCAAAAATTTCGGCCTGTTTCCCCACAATATATCGATTTTGACACGAATACGCGCCAACAATTCACGTAAAAACATTTTGATGTCGGAAGGGCGCCCCGCTCCCTGCACCGCCAAACCGTAAGGGTGCATACCATAACGGCGCCCGATGTAAACCGCGCGGCGCACATGAAAATTTTGAGAAATTACTATTAGGGTGTCCAAACCGAAAATTTCCTTGGCCCGCAACATGGAATCGAAGGTGCGAAAACCGGCGTAATCCAAAAATATGCGTTCTTTCGGAATACCGGCCCGGATTAAATCCTTTCGCATGGTGGCCGGTTCGTTGTAATGTTTGGTGGAATTGTCGCCGCTGAGTAGTAGGTATTGAATTTTTCCACTGCGGAACAAGTGCTTGGCGGCTTGTAAGCGATGGGTGTAATAAAGATTCAAACGTCCGTCGCGTGTATATTTGGCCGTTCCCAACACCAAGCCCACACGTGCCGGCGGAATCCGGCCGATGTCGGAATATATCCACCGTGAGACCGATTGTTCGATTTGGAAATATGTAGCCAAAATAAACCCCGCAACAAACAGAGCTAAGAAAAAAAGATATTTCAAACGCCGCTTCAATGCCGGAAATTAAATACCCAAAATTTCGGCATTCACACGGAATACCGCCGTAATGTTTACCGTATAATCCCGGGTCAAAATTTCATCGGTGGTGGTGCGCACTTTCAGTTCATAGGTATCTTGAATAAGATAGTCTTTCAAATCGTCATTACTTGTTTCCAAATCCAATGTTCCGCCAACGGAATCGGGAATATTTTCTTTCCAGGCAATTTTTTTCTCGGGCAGGCCGTCGGCACTGATATAAATTTCCACCTTGTTCAAAAACGAAAAAGTTCCATTGGCCGGGTCGGTAATTTCCAAGCGCAAGGATTTGAGTTTTATTTCCTGTATCAAATCCTTGTGCGTATTGTTGTTTTCAAATTCTTCGGACGTGTTGGTAGTAATGGGCGGCGTGGGAATATTGAAAGGTGTGGCCACGGGAATTCCGGCCGGAATGGTTATTTCGCTATGGTATGTAAGGTCAAATTGGGTTAGTTTGTCCAACTTTTTACACTTTGTTGCCGTTAGCGTTAAAAACATAAGGAGAAATATGTAAAGAGTCCGCTTTTCCATGCTTATATCAATTTTTGGTATATTTCAGTTTGCAAAAATCATTCCGTTTTATCTTGCAAAATTATGATAATGAATGCAGCCTACCAAACACCCCGTATGAACGAAGATTTTCTCCACTACATTTGGCAACACGGATTGTTCGACAAACAAGGCTTGCGCACCCATGACGGGCTCTCTGTGGAGATTCTTTCTCCCGGATTATACAACCTCGACCAAGGCCCCGACTTTATCGATGCCCGCCTGCGTATCGACGGACGGCTCTGGGCGGGCAATGTGGAAATTCACCGCAAGTCGTCGGATTGGTTCGCACATCATCACGAACAGGACCCCCGCTACGACAGCGTCATCCTGCATGTGGTTTACGAATACGATATGCCCGTTTACAACACCCACGACGTGTATATCCCCGTGCTGGAACTCCAAGGACGCATTCCCGGACAACTTTTGAACAATTGGAATTTTTTGCGCACCAACAAGCATCCGCTGGCCTGTGCCGGTCGTCTTGCATCCATCGACAAAATCGTGCAAACCCAATGGTTGGAGCGGCTCTACGTGGAACGGCTCGAACGGCGCACCGAAAGTTTCCGGCAAATGCTCAAACGAAGTGTGCAGGACTGGGAAGGCGTTTTGTACGCCGTGTTGCTGCGCTATTTCGGCATGCCCGGCAATACGGACGTGTTCGAACAATTGGCCGTCGCCCTACCCTACGAAGTTTTTAAAAAATACACCGGCAACCTGCTCCAATCGGAAGCCCTTCTTTTGGGCACGGCCGGCTTGCTCGATGAAGTCCCTGCCGATGACTACACCAAACAATTGCAAACCGAATTCGATTTCCTGCGCCAAAAGCACCGGTTGCACCCCTTGGCCGTTAAGCCCCGCTTCGGCCGTATGCGTCCGGCTAATTTTCCAAGTATCCGGCTGGCACAGTTTGCCATGCTCTATCACCGGCATCCGCAATTGTTCGACCTGCTTATTCACAAAACCGACCCGGCCCTTTGGGCCGGAACTTTGCGCACCGGAACTTCGGACTATTGGAAAACCCATTACCGGCCGGGCAAAACATCCAAGCAACGCAGCAAAATAACCGGACGTTCGTTTGTGGAAAAACTAATCGTTAATGTGCTTATTCCCGTGCAATTTGCCTGGCAAACCGCCTACGGCACACCCGACACGGAACCCCTATTGGAATTGGCCCGCCGCTTGCCGTCCGAAAACAACCGCATCACCCGGCTTTTTGCCGGACAAGGCCTGCCCAATACCAACGCCTTGCATTCGCAGGCCCTGATGCAACTCAAAACGGCCTATTGCGATGCCAAACGCTGCACCCTTTGCGCCTTTGGCAACCAAATCCTCCGTTCCGGTGAAAATACGTAATATTGCTTGCAAATCCCCTTGGCCATGCGCACCATTGACCGCTGGCGTTTGACGCTCGAAAAATACGGACTGGACGTTTCCTACCGGTTGGCCAACCGGCTGGGCATTCCGGCGCGGAATGTGCGTATGTTTTTTATCTACCTTTCGTTTCCCACACTGGGCTTGTCGTTTTTCCTATACATTCTTTTGGCTTTTGCTTTACGCGTCAAGGACACCTTTTACCGCAAAAGGCCCGATATTTTTGATTTGTAGGAAACACCGGCCGTTTCACCACAACATTTCGCTGCATTCGAAACAACGTTGCCTGGCGTTTTAGTAATTCAAATTAACCACAGAAAACCCCGTGTAAATTTCACAAAGTAACACAGAGGATAGATATTATGTAAGATTATTCCGGTACAAGTACAACTCTCCTTCAATATTTACAGTAGCGGAAAGGAATAAAAACTCCGTGCGACTCTGTGCCGGACTCTGTGAAACTCTGTGGTTAAATTAATAGAAATAAACCGCAACTATGTGCCGTACTCCGTGCGACTCTGTGGTTAAATAAGAGAATATGAAACCCTTTATTCTTCCAATCGCACCACTTCGCCTTTGGCCGTAGCGCTATCGCTTCCGTAGTATTTTTTTTCGTCCAATGTGAGCCACCGGAAACGATGAGCCGAACCGGCCTGTTGTTCCAACAAACCGATGAGCGTTTCAAAACCGTAGGTGCCCGGATCCAGGATGAGCAAATGCGGTCTTTCGGGCAATTTTTCAAGCAAAAAAACAGGCACTCCGGTTCCGAAATACCGTTCCAGCCGGCTATGCACACCGGGCCGGTTACCCACATAAGCCGGTGGAAGCGTGGCGGTTTGTGCTATGGCGCCGGATGGGGATTTCCGGTTTGCCCAACGGTTGAGCAATGGCCTCACCAAAGCCGACGTGAGCCGGTAGGCCATGGGATGATGTTTTTGCATATAGATTTCCGCCGCACGGGCAAAATGCCGCCGGTAAACCGGATCGCGAGGCGTGCTTTCGCCTTTGAAATGAACGGCCGCCACCGAACCCAAATAATAGTTGGTCAATCCGGCCCGCAGGAAACGAACGCTCAGGTCAATGTCTTCGCCATACATAAAATAATCCTCATCCAAACCGCCCAGCCGCAAATAGGCCTCACGTTCAAAACCCAACAAGGCGCCCACAAAGACCTCCGCAGCCCCGTCGGCAGTATTGCCCAAACGCCGGTCGTAATACCCACCCGACCAAAAATCGCCGGCCTTGCGCGAAAGCATCTTTCCGGCAATGCCTGTGAGCGTGGGCACCCGCCGCTTGCTTTCGGGCAAAAAACGCCCGTGCCCGTCGATGAGCCGCACCGAACAAAGGCCGGGCTTGTTTATGCCGTCCATGCAAGCATTCATCCGGTCGAAAAGCACTTCGGGCACCAGCACGTCGGGGTTGAGCAAAAAAATGCGCCGTCCGCGGGCGGCTTCCACCGCCAGGTTGTTGCCGCGGGCAAAGCCGTAGTTTTCGGGATAGACAATGAATTTTACTTGCGGGAAACGCTGGCGAAAAAAATCCGCGTCGAAATCCGTCGAAGCATTGTCCGCTACAATAATTTCGGCATTCCGCTCTTGAACGGCCCGGGCTACGCTATCCAACGCGCCTTCCAGAAATACCGGCGCATTGTAGTGCAATATCACCACCGAAAAATCCGGGGTCATGACTTATGCTTTTGCAAACCCAATCCGGCCAACCACAAGCCCAAAAAGGTCAGGGCCGCATTGACCAGCAAGAGTTCGAAGCTGAATTGATATTTCCAACCCAATTGTGCAGGCAAGCGCGAAATAAAGTAGGTCAAAACGGGAGCCACAATCACAATCAAGGGTATCCACACTTCGCGCACCGGCCGGCGGGTAAGCAGGCCATAACTGAACAAACCCAGCAAAGGCCCGTAGGTGTAGCCGGCAAAGGTAAAAATGGAATTGATGATGCTACGGTCGGTGATCACCTTACTGTAAAGAATAAGGATGCCGATAAACACCAACGACACACCGATATGCACGGCCTTGCGGATATATTTACGGCGTTGGGGCGGGTAGCGTTTGTTCAAATCCAAAATATCGATGCTGAACGAGGTGGTGATGGCCGTCATGGACGAGTCGGCCGAGGAATAGGCCGCACTGATGAGTCCCAACACAAACAGCAGTGCCGCCCAAAAGCCCAAATCGGTTTGCACGGCAATGTAGGGGAAAATCTTATCACCCTTGATGCCCATGGTATCCAAATCCCATCCGCGATGGGCCGCATAGGCCAACAAAATCACGCCCAACGAAAGGAACAACACATTGACCAAAAACAGTGCAATGGAAAACCACCGCATATTTTTTTGCGAATCCTTCAAGGTGCGCACTGTCAGGTTTTTTTGCATCATGCCTTGGTCGAGGCCGGTCATGGCAATGGCAATGAAAACCCCGGCCAGGAATTGCTTCCAAAAATACCGCGGATCGTTGTAGTCGTCGAAAAAGAAGGTTTTGCTATACGGACTGTTGTGCACCAGTTTGGCCAAATCGCCGATGCTCATGTGCATGTGGCGTCCTATCAGGATAATGGTCAGCACCAGGGCGGCCAGCATAAAGGTGGTTTGCAGGGTGTCGGTTACAATGATGGTTTTGATGCCGCCCTTGGCCGTGTAGAGCCAAATGAGCACAATGGTGAGCGTGCCGGTTACCCAAAACGGAACGCCCAAGCGGTCGAACAAAATCAGTTGCAACACGCCCGCCACCAAAAAAAGCCGGAGCGTAGCACCCGCCACCCGGGCAATCAGGAAAAGGATGGCGCCGGTTTTGTAGGCCGTATTGCCGAATCGTTCGCCCAGGTAGGTATAAATCGAGGTGAGGTTCATCCGGTAATACACCGGCAGCAGCACGTAGGCAATCACAAAATAGCCCACCACAAAGCCCAGCACCATTTGCAGGTAGGAAAACTGCTTGCTTTCGACCCATCCGGGCACCGAAATAAAGGTTATGCCCGACAGCGATGCACCGATCATCCCGAAGGCCACCAAATACCAGGGCGCTTGGCGTTTGGCCCGGAAAAACACTTCGTTGGTATCCTCACGGCCGGTGATGCGTGAAATAAGGATGAGCAAACCGAAATACAGGGCGATAATCAGCAGGATGGTTTCGGGCTTCATAGGTCGATTTTGCACAAAGATAGCAAAAGCGGGGGAAGCGGACGCGGATGTGTGTTTTGAAAGTTGGTTTTTGGGGCGCTCCGAAGCCCTTCGGGCTTCTCCCGACATTGCTATGCAAGGTGCGGGACAAGTTGTGCGGGCTTCGCAAGCCGTCAGGCCGTCGCTGCGCTCCGGCCTTAGTCTTGCTCCGCGGCTCCGGGAACCTGCGGCTTCCGTAAGCCGACGCCACAGGCCACGCCTTGTTTCCCTCCCGACATTGCTGCGCAATGTACGGGACAAGTTACGCGGCTCCGGCAGCCCTGCGGTCTGCCTTCGCAAAGGCGGGGAGCAATCGCCTTCCCATAGCTCACGCGCAAATCCGCGGCTTGTCTCCCCGCCAGCTCCACAAGCCATCGGCTTCCTTAGGCCGGCGCCAAGGGCCGCGCCTTGTCTTGTTCCGCACTCCCGACATTGCTACGCAATGTGCGGGACAAGTTCCGCGAGCCCTGGCGGTCTCGCTTCGTTGCTTCGGAGCCACCCGCGGTGTCTCCTCGCGGCCCTCGGAGCCCGGCCGCCTCGCCCGGACTATCGCCTCGCCCGGCGGCGGTCTCCTCGGGCATTCTTTTTGTCATTCCCGCGAAAGCGGGAATCCAGGGGAATCCGGTTTGCCTCCCTTTTTCACTCCCGCAATGCGCTTTCGCCTTCAATATATACAGTAGCAGAGCGGTGTCATTCCGACGGAGCCGCTTTGCGTCTCCTTGCAAGCTCGGGAAACTGCGCTTCCGGCAACCAGTGCAAGGGCCGCGCTTGTTTTCCCTCACTTGGCGCCGGGCCGGCGGTGGCCGTCCCGGCTTTGTGGATAAATAAAAATTTTCCACTTAAAGGGCTTGTAGTAAAGAATCTATGCTCAACAAAAAAGTTGCACAAATGAAAAATGTAAGTAACTTTGTAATTATATACAACCGTTTAGGCACATTCGCCTTTCGGGCGACCAAAATCCCTACGTTTCGCCTTCGGCAAAACTCCCGGTATTTTGGAATATGTGCCTGAACGACCCGCTAAACCAAATTGCTTTTTTCGTATCTTTGATAAACGGCTTGCGCCCGAAGGACGGCATCGAACAAAACGTGCCAGAACATATGCTAAAAGCAATTTGGTCCCGCCCTTGCGGGCTTTACTTCTGATGAGCGCACGCGCTCACAGAACCGCCCTCAGTGCGGAACTGCGTTTAGCGGGTCGTTAGCAGCAAGGCAAGAAAAGACGAACCAAAAACAATGAAAATAACAATAAACCCCGTATCCGATAGACTGACTGATATCTTACGGGAATTTGGGAAAATAATGAATTTTTCCAATGAAAATGACAGCGAAGATAAACTGATTCAACTGTCGGAAGCATACGGAAGCGGTAGTGTTTGGTACCGGGAAGTGATTAATGGAATGGGATTGGTTATTGTCAAAAATCTGAAATTCAATTCAACTGTTGAAATTACTTACAATGCCAATGAAAATTTACCTGTTTACATTATTACGTTTATCAAAAATCTTGGCGGACAATTTACCGTAAGTTACGAAAATAAATCACATACAATTACGCAAGGAGCATACATTATTTGTTCGCATTACAAAGAAATTGATACTTTTCTACCGAATAAACCTACCGATTACGTTAGTATTATAATCTTTTCGGAATACATCGAAAAATATTTAAAATCCTACATAAAACCTTTATCCGAACACGAAAATCATAAAAACAGCGGACATTTTAACCAAATAAAAACGCTGACAC
>JALWYR010000252.1 GCA_027003085.1 Flavobacteriales bacterium | reverse complement strand
GCGTGGGGGCGCGGCATGGTTTGCTGCCGGCGAGCAGGCTCCGAGGAATCGAGGAGACACCGCAGCCGGCCCTTAGCAAACCGCCGCGGCCCGAGGCGAATTTAAGCGGACAGCCCGGCGGGCGCCTGGGCGTTGCAGCAAGCATAAAATACTCACACCAAGTTTTGTTCTTTTTGCCGATAACGGCATTGACCATCCTTGCCATAGCTACGGCTATGCCTTCGGATGGCCGGCTTTGTTCTCGACAAAAATAACTGCAACTTTTCCGGTATTTTACACTTGCTGCAACGCCGTGAACGTGCTGCCGGACAAGCCGAAGGCGAAGGCCGGCGGCTTACGTGAACGTGTGCGACCGGGCGCCCGAAAAAAACCAAAACACTTGCTTTTGGAATGGAAAATTTTGTATTTTTGCAGTCGCAAATGCCCGAATGGCGGAATTGGTAGACGCGCATGATTCAGGGTCATGTGTCCGCAAGGACGTGCAGGTTCGACTCCTGTTTCGGGCACCATGGGCCGCTCCCTACGGAGCGGTTTTTTTATGGCCGGCTTAGTGAAAAATCTTGTTTTTGTTCAGGTGTTTGCGGTAGCGTTGTGCATTGCGCAGGTGTTCGGCCCAGGTGCGGGCAAACAGGTGGCGGCCCGGATGCCCGGGGTCGGCCGAAAAATAGAGGTAGGAATGCTGCGGGGCATTGAGCACGGCATCGATGGTGGCGCGGTCGGGCATGGTGATGGGGCCCGGGGGCAGGCCTTTGTATTTGTAGGTATTGTAGGGGCTATCCACCGCCAAATGCTTTTTGAGCACGCGCCTGATAACGGTGGTGTCGCCCGTGGCCAAACGATAGGCATACACCACGGTGGGGTCGGCTTGGAGGCGCATGTCTTTTTTGAGCCGGTTGAGGTAGACACGTGCAATGCGACCTTGTTCGTCGAGGTCGTTGCTTTCTTTTTGGACAATGGAGGCCAAAATGCCCACCTGCACGGGCGAAAGACCCAGTTTGCGTGCGCGGGCCCGGCGGCTGTCGTTCCAAAATCGTTGATATTCCTTCCACATCCGCTGGCGCAGGCCTTCGGGTGAAATGAAGTAATACACCTTGTAGGTGTTGGGTACATACATGAGTAGCGCGGTTTGCCGGTTAAACCCGTGGGATTGCAAGAAATTGTCATCGGTCATGGCGCGTAACAAACCGGCCGAATCGGCGGCCAATGCACGGGAGAGCTTACCGGCCAAATGCGGCAGGTCGGGGATATTGTTGAAGGTAATACGAACGGGTTTTTGGCGGCCGGAGCGGAACATATTGATAAGTTCGTTGCTGGACATACCCCGGCGTATCAGGTAACGTCCGGGCTTGGGCCGGCGGAATTTTTTGAGCCGTGCGGCAAGCTCGAATCCCAAGGTTTGGCGGACATAGGGCTGTAAGCTGTCGCGCAGGGCCTGCGCCGAGGTGCCGGGCGGAACGGTAATGATGTGTTTGTTCACGCGAACATTGGGCCCGAAAATCAAGTAGATGCCCGTGGCGGCGGCCAATCCGCCCAGCAAAATCAAAAGGATGAAGATTTTTTTCAATTTGATGTAATTTTGGTATGTCTTTTGCGTTAAAAATCCAATGGACATTTTGACAGCAGCAAGATAAAAATTTGTATTGATATGAAAGTAAAAAGTTTTTGGGCCGGCTTGGCCGGCGGAGTTTTAGGAGTATTCATTACTTTGGTGGTTGTTTTTAGCTTTTTTGTTAAGAAATACGAAGTTTTTCCGGGTAAGAAAAATGAAGAGACCGGATTGGTGCATGAAAATAAAAGCGAAAAAACTTCGTCGGCATTAGCGGTAAGCAATACGGCACAAGCGCCGCGCTTGATGCAGGCGCCCTTTGATTTCCGGGATATTATCCGCAAGACCAAAGATGCGGTGGTGCATGTACGCAATACACAAATTGTGGTGCCCACCTACGAATGGTTTTACGGCTACCGCCAAGGCCAACCCTACAAACAGGAAGGAACGGGATCGGGGGTGATTATTTCGCCCGACGGTTATATTGTAACCAATTACCATGTAATTAAAAATGCTTCGGAATTGGAAGTAACCTTGAACAACAAAAAAACCTATCCGGCCCAAATTGTAGGCGTGGATGCCCAGAACGATATTGCCGTGATCAAAATTCCCGCCACCGGATTGACTTATATGGAATTCGGCGATTCGAACCGTTTGGAATTGGGTGAATGGGTTTTGGCCATCGGAAATCCGTTTAATTTGGGCACTACCGTTACGGCAGGTATTGTCAGTGCCAAGGCCCGGGATATTAAGGGTAACCAAAAAATCGATAGTTTTATTCAGACCGATGCGGTGATCAACCCGGGCAATAGCGGTGGTGCGCTTATCAACGAAAAAGGCGAATTGGTGGGCATAAACACCATGATTTTCAGTTTGACCGGTTCGTATATCGGATACTCGTTTGCCATTCCGTCCAACATAGTGCGCAAAATAGCCAACGATATTATTGAATACGGCAGCATTCAAAAGGCCAAAATCGGTGTGAGCGGTTATGAGCTGAACGATCAAATCGCCCGCAAATTGGGCATCGACCGAACCGAAGGTATTTGGGTGTCGGATGTAGACCGGGACAGCGACACCTACCGTAAGGGATTGCGTCCGGGTGATATCATTGTGGGGGTGGATGATCAAAAGGTGTCCACCATGGCGCAATTTTTGGGTTATCTTAAATCCAAGGAACCCGGCAGTAAACTTTTGCTCAAAATCGTTAAGCCCGGTGGCAAAGAGAAGGTGATTTCGATTGTGTTGCAAAAAAACGATACGGCGTATGTGGGTAATTGGGGAATGTTGGTCAAGAATCTTACGCGTAAAGAGCTACGAAAACGGGGATTGGAAAACGGAGTATTGATAGCACAAATCAACAACCGCGAACTCTTGGCCAACGGCATTGAGCCGGGATTTATTATCACCAAAATCAACGATGTGCCTGTTTATACCGCCGACGATGTAGCCAATTTACTCCACCGGGCAGGAGGAAGAACCATTGTGGAAATGCAGGATAATCACGGGCAAGCAGTAAGGTATATTTTTAGGTAAGATATTGATTTAAACCCTATTGGATTATTAAAACGAAGTAAATTGGAAAATCGCCGGATTGGTATTATTTTTGTAGAGATTCTAAACGGGTAATACTGTAAAAAATTTTTGTTATGGAAGAAAAAAAATCACCGCGTGCCGATCTGAACCGTTTTAGCAGTTTGTTTCTGTGGTTGGGGTTGGTTTTTGTTCTATTCGTTTCGTGGCGTATTGTGGAATACAAGCAATACGAAAAGGAAGATTTTAATGACGAAAAATGGGTTGTCAATGCCGAGGACTTGGAGCAAAACAAGGAAGTAAAAATCGAGCAACCCAAAATCGAACAACAACAGCAAAAGAAAGCACCGCCTGCCGAGGTCAAAAAGGTAAAAGACGAAGAAAAGGTGGAAGATATTCAGTTTGAATCCAGCGAAACCGACGAAGAAGAAGCCATCGAAGAACCCGAGGAAATCGAAACCGAAGAACCCGAAGAAGAAGTGGATGTGGCTTTCCAGTTTGTGGAATCGGCGCCCGTATTTCCCGGTTGTGAGAAATATGAAGGCAACAAACAAAAGCTCAAAGATTGTATGAGCCGCAAAATCGAGCGTTTTATTAACCGGTATTTTGACAAAAGTATTGGAGCCGACATTGGCGCTTCGGGTATTGTGCGGGTATGGGCGCAGTTTATTGTGGACAAAAATGGCAATGTGGTGGACATCAGGGCCCGTAGTTCGTACAAAGAATTGGAAAAAGAAGCCATTCGGGTGCTTAAAAAATTACCCAAAATGAAACCGGGACAGCAACGTGGCAAGCCGGTTCGTGTACGCTACAACCTGCCTATTCAATTCCGCGTAGACGAATAACAATTCTTATTAACCCGCAATTTTTCACTCCTTGCCGGCAACGGCAAGGTTTTTTTATGGAAAATATTTTAATGGATGTTTTTGTAAATTATTGAAAATAAGTTATTTATTTTAACGGTGTTATTTTTGGAATAATTTTTGAGTGTTTAAGCATATAACCCCAAAAACCTTATGTTATGTTATCAGGAAAAAAATCTCCCCGCGCCGATTTGAACCGGTTTAGCGGATTGTTCCTTTTACTGGGATTGGTGTTGGTGCTTTTTGCATCTTGGCGTATTGTAGAGTTCAAACAATACGGAAAAGACAATTTTGATGACGGAAAATGGGTTGTCAATGCCGAGGACTTGGAACAAAACAAGGAAGTAAAAATCGAGCAACCCAAAATCGAACAACAACAGCAAAAGAAAGCGCCGCCTGCCGAGGTGAGGAAAGTAATAGACGAGGATGATATAGAAGATATTGAATTTGAACCCAGCGAAACCGATGAGGATGAAGCCATTGACGAACCCCAAGAAATTCAGACCGTAGAACCCGAAGAAGAAGTGGATGTGCCTTTCAAATTCGTGGAATCCGCTCCGGTGTTCCCCGGATGTGAAAAATACGAAGGCAACAAGAAAAAGCTAAAAGCTTGTATGAGCCGGAAGATAGAACGTTTTATTAACCGTTATTTTGATAAAGGTATTGGTGAGGATATTGGCATTTCGGGTATTGCTTATGTAAAGATGCAATTTATTGTTGATAAAAACGGAAATATAGTGGACATTCGTGCGCGTAGTCCATATAAGGAATTGGAAAAAGAAGCAATGCGTGTGCTAAAAAAATTGCCTAAAATGCAACCCGGAAAGCAGCGTGGAAAACCGGTACGCGTACGCTATAATATGGACATTAAATTTCGTGTGGATTATTAGAGATTTATTGTTCAATTAGGATAATAAGCCCTTGCAGCCCTTGCGAGGGCTTTTTTGCAAGTGGCTGTCAGTCAATTACCTTTTTAAATATTTAAAATTTTGGAATAATTTTTGTATTACGGATATGTAAATTGCAAAATCATTTTCCATGCTACCTGACAAATATTCCCGTGATTATAAAATTTTGCCGGTGTTATTGGGGTTGGTTATTATTTTGTTTGTATCCTGGCAGCTTGTAGAAGGTCAAGTGCAAAAAAACAAAGTTGAGGTATTGCAAGATACCAATAAATCATCCGGAAAAATCGAAATATCAGACGGTAAGCAACAAGATCCGGTGCAAATTGTTAAAAACCAACAGAGCAAGCAAACAAAGTTCCCGGAAAGGTATAAAGCGGTTGATAATAAATCATTGGGAAAGATCAAAAAGGATGAAAAGGTTATCTATATTGAGGGTGATTCTCTGGTTTTCATTGACATAATCCGGCCACCGGTTTTCCCCGGGTGCGAAAAATATGAGGATAATAGAGAAAAGCTCAAAGTTTGTATGAGTAGAAGGATTAAAATGTTTGTTGAAGAAAATTTTGACAGGCAAGTCATCAAACATTTAAAAACAAAACCAGGCGAACAAGTGCGCGTAAATGTTCTGTTTATGGTAAACGAAAAAGGTCAAGTGGTTGATATCAAAATGCGTAGCAGGTACAAGGCATTGGAAAACGAAATTGTCCGGGTGCTTAAAAGATTACCTAAACTGAAACCGGGATTAGATGCGCGCAGGAAACCTACAAGAGTACGATACGGTTTGGCTATGATTTTCCAAGTGGAAAAAATTAATGCGAACAAAGAAAATAATAAGTAGGAAACTTTATTCAATACTTTTTAAATCAATTTCCGCTTACGGAACCAATTTTCCAGAATCGAGTTAAACTCTTCGGGCCGTTCCATCATGGGTGCGTGTCCGGCCTTGTCAATCCAATAAAGTTCCGAATCGGGCAGGAGCCGGTGGAATTCTTCGGCCACGTCGGGGGGCGTTACCACATCCTGCTTGCCCCAAATCAGGGCTGTGGGAATTTTGATTTTGGGTAAATCTTTGGCCATATTGTGGCGAATGGCGCTTTTGGCCAACGAAAGCGTGCGCAGGATTTTGTTCCGGTTGTTCACAATGCGGAAAACCTCGTCCACCAATTCCTTGGTGGCCATACGCGGGTCGTGAAAAACTTCCTGGGTTTTACGTTTGATATAATCGTAGTTTTTCCGCTGCGGATAGCTTTCACCGAAACCTTTTTCGTACAGGCCGCTACTTCCGGTAAGCACCATGGCCTTGACGGGCAAGTCGTGATGCGTTACAAAATACAAACTCACATGTCCGCCCAGGGAGTTGCCCAACAAAATCGGGTTTTCGGCGCCCTTGAATTCCAGGAATTTATGCAAGAACTTGGCAAAGCTTTTTACGTTGGTTTTCAGCAGCGGAAAAGTATATATGGGTAATTCGGGCATCAAGATGCGAAAGCGGTCTTTGAAGTGATGAATCACATCATTGAAGTTGCTCAACCCACCCATGATACCGTGTAAGATAACCAAAGGTTGTCCTTTACCTATTTCCAAATAACGGAAACCGTTTTCGTCTTTGATATAACTATCCAGCATGCCGGATGATTTTATTCTGGCGCAAAAATAATTTTATTTTTTTGAAAAGGGATTTTTACAATATTCAAGAATAAAAAAACCGCTTCGAAACAAAATTCGAAGCGGTTCCACGCCGATAAACGACCTCCAAAATAGCCATGAAAATAATAGGGTTTATCGGCTTCTTGTAATTTTTTTAAAATTACGTATTTAATGCAATACAAACGAAGACAACAAGTTAAAAAACAAAAGACCAAGTATAATATTTTTGTACTCAATAACGCACGAAATGTTAAAATTGAGCGTGATTGGAAGATTGAGTTCGTTTTTCAATGCGATTGTTGGTTGTTAAATGGTACCTATAAAGAAATATCCTTGACCCGAATGTGTTCTAAATTTAGTGTTGTTTCGGATAGAGAAAATAACATGATATCAAGTTTATTATATTATCCTTATTTTTATTGTCTAAAATACAGGGCACATGATATTTCACTTTTCCAAACTTAGCATAACATTATATTTACGATACCGTATGCTGGTTATTATTATTGTAGCGGTTTTTTATGCTAAAAATGAATACGCACAGGATACCGACAGTTTGGCATTATTACATGTCCGGATGACTCAAATGCATGGCCGGAAGCAGGTCCAAACGGCTTTAAAACTGGCTGGCGCTTATGTGGGTAAAAGAAATTTGGATTCCGCATTACAAGTATTACGTTATGTCCTGCCGGAAGCACAGCGTTTGCAAGACGTCAAGTTGTTGACAAAATTGTACTTTAAATTAGGTAAGGTGTATAATTATTCCAACCATTATGTTGATGCAGAACGCGCCTACCATCGGGCACAAGAATATGCGTTACAAACCGGAGATACGACCGTTTATATTGATTTGCTGGAAGAACGGGGCTACATTTTTGACTATTGGCAAAAAAACGACTCAACATTGGCTCTGATGAATCAGGCCGTTGAATTATCCACTAAAACGGGGTACCTAAAAGGGTTGGCACGGGCTTCGTTGATTATCGGGAATATTTACTACGGAACCAACAGGTACCATAAAGCATTGGAATATTACCGGAGAACATTGGACGCGGCACAAAAAATTCCAAACCAATACGGCATTGCTGCTGCTTATCAAAATATCGGAATGTGTCAAATGTATTTGAATGAGTATGATAGTGCTATCCGGAATTTGCAAAAATCCTCAGCCATTCATAGCCAGCTTCCGAGAGGGAAAGTCCCTCTTGCAAACGGTTATGCAGATTTGGCGATCGTGTATTCACGACTGGGAGATGTTGAAAAAACAAAAATGTACCTCCGAAAAGCGATGGCACTGTTCAAAAAGTATGGAAGAGATGAAAATAAGGCCATCGGATATAATGTTTCGGCCGAATGTTTGAGTAACTTGGGACGTTACCGTGAAAGTAATCGCTATTTGGATTCGGCCATTGCTATTGCACGTCAAACAGATTTCGGATTGATGCTGCAAAAATCCTATAAAAGTTACGCTGAAAACCTGCGCAAGACCCATCTAGGTGATATTGCCTATGATACGTTAAGACAATATATTCAAATCAAGGACTCTTTACAATCCGAAAAATTTCATCGTCAATTGGCCGAACTGGATAGTAAATACCGTAATTTGGAAAAACAACGCCGCATCGAACAACTTCAACATCGACAATATGTCGACCGTATGCAATTCCGGATTCTGCTATCAAGTATTGTTGTGTTTTTTCTTTTAGTTGTTTTGGCTGTGTATGTTTATATTCAAAAGCGTAAACAAAAAGAACAACAGATGAAATTGGAAAAAGAAAAAGCACAATTACAGGCCGAAAATTTACGCAAGGAGTTATCATTAAAGAATAAACAACTTACCATGCATGCACTCAGTATGATGCAAAAAAACCAATTACTCAGAGATATATTGACAAAAATCTCACACATTCAAGCAAAAGAGAATTCCGACACTCAAAACTTGCTTATTAATCTGAAAAGACAAATTAAACATTTACTTTCTTCCGAAAAAGATTGGAAAACATTTAAAATCTATTTTGAACAGGTGAATAAGGATTTTTTGAAGAGACTCAATAAGATACAACCCGATCTGACCCGTGGAGACATTCGTTTGGCTACATTGATGCGGCTGAATATGAGTAACAAAGAGATTGCGTCAATTCTTAACATTACACATCAAAGTGCACGTAATGCCCAAAACAGGCTTAGAAACAAATTGGGTGTGGCTTCCGGTCAAAAATTGAGGGATTTCTTAAATAACTTATAGACCGGCAGCAATATATCTAGCTGAGAAATATTGTACATTTCAAATACATGTGTTGGAAAAGATATGGGGCGTCGGATTGTTTGAGTTATGGCTTTTCGGTGATATAATTACAACGGAATTTTGTAGGATGTTGAAAGAACTTTATACGCTAAGTTTAATTAGGGTAATGAAACAGGAATTATTGATTAGTAAGAACTACATTTTTATTTCCTGTGTGAGTTTACCGGCCCGGGACTAGCAAACGAGCGCCGGAAAACACACAACATTTATGTAAAAAACATAAATTTTATTAATATCTGAGAAAAAAGTACAATTTAAGTACAAAATCGATTGTCCTATTTTTCTCATTCTTACGTATTTGATACATCATTGTTGATGGTGGCCAATATTTTTACGATATAAATCATTATTAATTCAATGGCTATGAAAAAGTATTTCACTTTCGTCCTATTCATTTTAGGAGGGGCACTGGTGTTTGCCCAAAACGGATTCAACTACAAAGCGTTGATTTACGAAAACGGAAGCACGCTTTCAAACCAAAACGTGGATATGCGATTCAGTATTTTGGACGCAGGCAGCACGGTGGTTTACAGCGAAACCCATACCGGAAGCACCGATGCCAACGGTATTGTGACTTTTGTTGTTGGCGAAGGCACGGTGGTGTCGGGTGATTTTACAAGTATTGATTGGAGTGCCGGTGATTATTTCCTGCACGTGGAATTGGACACCGGTAGCGGATACCAGGATTTCGGAACAACGGAGTTTAAATACGTACCCTTTGCCAAATACGCCGAAAAGTCCGGTAACGCATTTAGCGGAGATTTTAATGATTTAAGCAATATTCCTGCCGGTTTATCCGACGGTGACGACGTAGATGACGCCGATGCCGATGCAACTAACGAAATACAAACGCTATCAATAAGTGGCAATGATCTCACCATTTCGCAAGGCAATACCGTTACTTTACCTTCCGGCGGCGCAACTAAACTGGACGATCTAACCGATGCCCGTTCCGATAACGACGGTTCTTCCATATTTATTGGTATTAATGCCGGCTCTAACGACGATCAAACTGATAATAAAAATGTTGGTATCGGATATCAAACACTCAATGCTAACACATCAGGATTTGGCAACACTGCCACCGGTTATCAAAGCTTGTATGCCAATACTACCGGATATGCCAATTCCGCTTACGGCACTATGGCTTTATATCAAAATACCTTAGGTGAAAATAATACTGCTATCGGTTATCGCACTTTGTATGCCAATACCTTAGGAAATGATAATACTGCCATAGGAACTTTTTCCATGTATAATAATACAACCGGACAATTTAACTGTGCAACCGGCTATGAGACTTTAAAAAACAACACTACCGGAGATAACAATATAGCTAGTGGATATCAGGCACTGGCGTCCAATACCACCGGATATTCAAATGTAGCTATCGGTGCGCATACTTTGATTTTCAATACAGACAGAAGCAATTTGGTAGCCGTAGGTGACTCGGCTTTGTATCATAACGGAACAGGGGCGAGTTCTTCTATTCACGCAACGGGGAATACGGCTATTGGTTCCAAAACACTTTATAACAATACTACCGGGTGGAACAATACTGCAACAGGATTAAAAGCACTGTATTCAAATACGTCGGGTTATTGGAATACAGCCACCGGATATAAAGCATTGTATGCCAACACCACGGGGAACTCCAACACAGCCAATGGAGCACAAGCTTTACACAACAATACGGATGGCAGTAACAACACAGCCAATGGATATTTGGCCTTGGGAAACAATGAAACAGGTTCAAATAATGCTGCGACAGGATATGAAACCTTGCTATATAATACGACGGGTAATTTTAATAGCGGATATGGAAATGAAGCATTAAAGTCTAATACCTCGGGAAATGGTAATACGGCAAATGGAAGCAAAGCACTTTATTCCAACACTACCGGCTCTAACAATATTGCTATCGGGATAAGTGCATT
>JALWYR010000251.1 GCA_027003085.1 Flavobacteriales bacterium | reverse complement strand
TTTGTTATTTTTTATGCCATTTTTCTTGGTGAGTGGACTATTACAAAATACGCATTTTTTTTATTCATATACTTTGATTTGCGATAAAGCTAATAAAATCAACTGTTCAGAGAATTTCAGCCTACTTTTTGTCCATTAAGCCATGTTTTCCATATAAAGTGAGCAAAAAAACTTTTGCCGCATAAAAATTACTGCGCTAAATCAAAAATACTTCCTCTTAATTCCAGCCTATTCAACAATCCCCTTCTCCCCCAAAAAATCCTCCTTCCGCCGGATATAATCCGACTCATCGAAAAAATCGGTGTTGAGCACCAAGCACACGGCGCCCGACGAAAAATTTTCCAACTCACGCCAAAGTCCCCGCGGAATCGAAAGCGCCTTGTCGGGCCGGTTGAGCGTGATACGTCTTTCCTGCTTGCCGTCCCACAAAATGACGTCAAAACTGCCGCTCAGGGCTATGAGCCATTCGTCCTGCGCCCGGTGGGCATGGCCACCGCGCCGGGCACCCGACGGAATGTCAAACAGGTAGTAAACCCGCCGGAAACGGAAGGGCAGGCCTTTGCTTTCGATAAAAGCCAAATTACCCCGCCGGTCGTGCACCACCGGAATGTCGATCATTACGGCATCACGGATGCTTGTTTGCCCGAAACTTTTTTCACTCATAGCGCAATGCTTCGATGGGATTGGCCCGCGATGCTTTCACCGCCGGATAAAATCCCGAAATCATAGCCGTAACAAAGGTAATCACAATGGCCCAAAAAACCGCATTCCACGGCATCGTAAAGTCGATTTTCATCAGGCGGGCCGTCAGCGCGCCGATGCCTATTCCGCCCATTATACCCAAAAAAGCGCCCAGAAACGCAATCATTAGGGTTTCGATGAAAAACTGCCAACGAATATGCCGGGCCGATGCGCCCACGGCCTTCAAAATCCCGATTTCGCGGATGCGTTCGGTTACCGTTACCAGCATAATGTTCATCAAGGCAATCGATGAGGCCAATATGGTAATCAACCCTATCACAAAAGCCGCCGCCCGCAGGATGGATGTGGTTTGTTTTAGCTCTTGCAGGGCTTCCTCGCTGCCCACAATGCCGAAATTGTCCGGCTGGGCGGGTTTCAGCTTGCGGATGCTTCGCATCACCATACGCGCCCGGTCCATGGCGCTGCCGTATTGTTCCGGGTCTTTGACATTGACGCGTATCTGAAAGTGTGGGCTTACGGCCATCAGTCCGCGGGCCACGCTCAGCGGAACGAGCACAAAATTGTCTTCGCTCCGGCCGAAAGCCGACCCCTTGCTGCGGGTAACGCCTATCACCTGCCAGCGATGGCCTTTGTAGCTGATGCTTTGTCCTATGGGATTTTGCGTGCCAAACAGGTTTTCGGCCACTTGCGGCCCGATAACCGCCACGCGGTGGCTGTTCGTAATATCTCCGGCGCTAAAACCGCGCCCTTGGGCCAGCTTGTAGTCGAAAACTTTCAAATACGTGTCGTCCACCCCGCGAATTTCCACATTTTCGCCCGTTTCTTTGTCGCCCGCTTTGATTTGGGCAATGCTGCTATACGTAAAATAAGCCGACGATTCGGTGCCCGGAAACCGGTATTTCTTGCGGAATTGACGCACTTCGCGGTAAAGAATGGGCGGATTGGGCCGGCGGTTGAACCAATGCCCCCGCCGCCGTCCGGGAACCAACGAATTGTTGTAGCGGCGCACATAAAAACTGTTCACCCCTATGGCTTCGAAATTCCCCGTAAACGTATGATTGAGTGCCTCCACCACCGTCAGCGTGCCCACAAGCGACAAAATGCCTATGGCTATGATCATCAGCGTGATGCCCGTGCGCAGTTTTTGCGTGCGAATCATTTGCCAGGCCCGCGCGGCAAAGTCTTTGAATATGCGAAGGCGTCGCTTGATCATTCGTGCAGGTGTTTGATGCGTTTGCGGTAAAATTTGTAGTATGCTTTCAGGATTTTATAACTCCCGCGTGCCGGATTGTTCCGCTGGCGGATACGCCGGATTTTATCCTCCAAACTTCCGGCGGCTTTACGTTCATCGCCGATGCGCCGGAAATAGGCCGCGTTTACCCACCGCCGGTGTTTTTCAAGGATGCTAAACAAGTGCCGCGGATTTTGTTCAAACAGGTTGGGCTCTTTTTGACGCTGTTTGTCCAGGGCCTCACGAAGCGGATAGGACTGATACCGCCGCGGAATCCGTTCAACGGCCAGCGAAAGCGGCACAAACGGATGCATACACCCGTTCATAGGCGCCCAATAAACGAAGTTACCCGGATACCACGGAAATTTGGACATGAGCATCACCACCAGGGCAAATTTATTCCCGCGGTGGCACACGGACAAGGGCTCCATGTTGTGCGGATTGTCCAAGCCGTCATATTTGCCCAAAGCAGAACCCTCAAAATGATCGGAAAGGATTTTTTGCAGGTCGTCCACGCCCACCAAGCTGTCCGGGGCCACCGCAAACGGATATTCGTCGTCCGGGTTGTAGTAGTCGGCATAGTAGTAGGAAGGTTTCAGGTAGCGCAATCCCGCCCAATGCCGCGGCTTGTTCCAGCTGGCGTCCAGCGTGGACGGGTCGGCATAGGCGCGGCGGAACGAAAAATCGCCGTCAGTGGCCGGGTCATACCAGCCCCGGCTGATGGCATAGCTCACAATGTCGGGCGAATAAAGGAAATTGATGGTATCGGCCAGGTTCACCTTGTCAATGGTGTAGTAGTTGGGAATCACCGCCACACGGTCGTCGGGCACGCGTTGGGCCATCCAGTGCCGGCCTTGCACCACGGCCACCAGATAGGCCTCTTGGTCGTCGGCTATGGTGTAGGTGCGTCCCGATGCGCCGTAGCCGTATTTTTCCACCAAATGACCCAGCAGTTTGACGCCGTGCCGTGCCGATTCGGCATACTGAATCACCAGCCGGCGCAAATCGTGCGTAAGCCGGCCCGAGGCCGTGTCTTCGCGCGAGCGGCATTGGTTCGAAAAAATCGTGATGCCGTATTCGTTCACATAGGCATCGCCAAAATCCTGCCGCGTGGTTTGAAACCACAGCAGGCCCGCCGGACGCCGGGCAAACCAAGGGTCGTCTTTCACATAGGCCGAATCGCGGGTGCGGAAAAATCCCGCCGGCACGCGGTAGAGGTTCACCACCAAATTGCCGTAATCGTCTTCGTTGTGGGCCGCCAGCACGTGGCCTGTTTTGGAAACCGACTTGCCCACCACCACCGTGTAGCAATCGGCCGGTTGGGCCGCCACGCCCCACATCCACAGGAGCATAAGCCAGGTTAATCT
>JALWYR010000250.1 GCA_027003085.1 Flavobacteriales bacterium | reverse complement strand
GTTTTATGCCATTCATTGGCCGAAATGTTTAAGCAGTTCGGTAAACACCTTCGACCAGCCCTTCCAGTCCTCGTATTCCGACAATATCGCGTTGTGGAACACCGGATGAAAAACCCCGCCCAAGCGGCGAATTTCGTTGCCCGTTTCGATGAGGGCACTCAGCGCTTCGCCGGGCGAATATTTGTAGATGAAATTCAGTTGGTAATCGTTGATCACCACCGGATGAACCGTTAGTTCGCGCGGCCTTTCTTCCTGCAAATCGTAGAACGGAAAAGGATGGGCCGTGGAGGCGCGGTAACCCGTAATACGGGCATAGCCCATGGTGTAGTCGTCGGTAAATTCCAGTTCCAGGAGTTGCTGATAGGCCTGCGGCAAGCGGTTGCGGTAGTAATGATAATGCGCCGTTTCCACGGGCTTGTGCACCAGGTCTTCCAGGATGTTTTTTTCCTGTTTGATACGCTGCGGGTAGCCTGCCGCTTCGTAGGAAACGAGCAGGCCTGTGTCCGCATAGTCGGCCACGGTTTTTACGATGCGTTTCAGTGCCGGCCGCGAGGGCGAAATGTTATGGTCAAAGCGCGAATATACTCCCAGCAAAAAGAAAAACCGCATGGGAATACGCGTTTGTTTTTTCAGGGCAATAAATTTGTAAAACGTGTCGTAGGGGTCTTTACGCTTGAAGTGGGCGTATTTGATGCGCGCCCAGGCATTGCGCAGATGCAGCCGGAACAGGTTGTCCACCACGCCACCCACAAAGCGCAGCGGCCCTTTGTGTTTGTAAAGGTGCGACACGGCCACATTCACCAAAGGTTCGAAGCGGAATTCCGGTTCCGGAACCCGGAATGCGGGAAATTTTTCCTGCAAGGCCTGCACAAAATTCAGCAGCCATTGTTCCACAATGGGCCTATCCAGGAATCCCATACTTTGGGCAATACTCCGGGCATAGGGAAAGCGCCCGTGTTCGTCGGGTTCGTAGGGCAAATACTCTTCGTAGCGCGATATCAAATAAAAGGCTGCGGCAAACAAATCGAAAGGTATCGAAGCCGGTTCGCCGGTATGGAAAATCACGGGCAGGTTTCGCCAATAGCCTTTGGCAATCTCACGGGGCCTAACGCCTTTTTCGTATAAAAATCCCGAATCGAACACGTGGAATTCCTGCCCGAAGGCTTTGGTGGTGTAGGAAAATTTAGGCCCGTTATAGGCCACAAATTCTTCAATACGGCTGGTAAAACGGTAGGGCACCCGGAGAATGCGCCCAAACAGGTGGTGAAAAATATAATCGAGCCGCTGACTGCGCCGCGACACAAAGATAAGGATATGCCCTTGATGTTCGTCCAATCCCGCAGTTTTGCTTCAAAATTAGCGTTTTTATCCTAAACCTGGTGCCGTATTTATTTTTTGGGCGCCTCGCCGCTCACGTTCACGCATGCCGTCGGCTTTCGCCTTCGGCTCATCCGGCTGCGCGTTCACGTGGCGCCGTCGGGCTGTCCGCTCAAATGCGGCTTGGGCAGTGCCGTGGTTTTGCGCGGGCTGCGCCTACGCTTGCCCGCGCCCGCCCGTGCGTGGGGCTTCCTGCTGTCAGCCTCCGCCGGGCGGAAAACCATCGGCCTGCCCCGCACCGCATAACCGCTCCCATCCCTGGCGCGTTGGGCGCGCGATAAATCGCGCGTCCACAATTGAACATCCGGCTTCGGTTAAAACTCCGGAATTATGCTTGCCCACTACTGCAAACATTGAAGTAGTATGTTATTTCGATGGAGCGCCCGAAAGGTGCGTCTGAGAAATCTCAATACGCACAATTCATCCAAGGCGGAATTTTGCGTTCCTATTGCCCAATCCGCGAAGCGATTCCTCGGCATTTTGCCCTGCTTACGCCGGCAAAACTTTGCCGGAATGACTCACCCTTGGCTATGTGTAGTTTGGGATTATGAAACGATTACTTTTCTAGTTACGACTAATTTATTTTATGTATTACCTTCCAAAATTACAACTAATAGCGGCAGGCGCCATTTTTTATTGGCGGATCGTGCTATTTCCTTTCTAATCACTTTCTAATTCTTTGTCGATAACCCACTCGGAATTCACAATGAATTCTATTTGGATTAAATCATCTTTTTCGTTTTTGTCAAAATAGGATAGAGCTGAACCTTTCATAAATGCAATACTAAAACCGTCTTTCACATTTACGGAATCCCAAGTCCAGCCGCCATCCGGTAATTCAATTTTGCAGTCTTTTCCTTCTATTATTTTACCCTTGAAGTGAAACCAGCCTCCGTAGAGGTGAAGTCCATTGTCAAGACGTGCCATGTGGTAAATTTCAGATTCCTTTTTATAGTCAATTCCAATTTTTGAAAGCAAGTCTTTTATTTCGTCAGGATAAATTCTTTCCCTATTTGCCGCAAAATTTTTACAGTGGTTGCAGCCACATACTTCCGGACTTCCAAATTCTATCTTGTCGTAGATTTCTTTGGTTCGTTTATAGTCGACTTCAAAAGTCCATTCTTTATATTTTACTATCTTTTTTGTCATTTTTGCATACTCGTCAACGGTTTATGTATGAGTAGTGACGGCTAAAAATACACTTAGCTTTCGGTTAGCATAGATATACAAAAAAAGAACAAACTTTGAAGTATGCACTTTCTCACTATTACTTATACTTTTGTTGACCATAGTTATTTTTTTACATTATAAATTCGAGAATATTTAAAGTCAAATGAGCAATAAAAACCAATAAAATATTCCTTCTTTTTACAGAAATTATAGCAAAAGGAATACCAATAAAAAATAATGTTGCGAGCATATACCAAAATCCACCAAGCCAATGTAATATTCCAAAAAAAACGGATGAAATTATAATAGCAACATAATTACCATATTTTGATTGAAATTTGAAAAGCGTGATATTTCGATAAATGTTTTCTTCTACAAATGGTGCAAGAATAACGTTTGCTATGCCAAAAATAAATAAATTTCCTTTTAAACTGTTAAGTGAACCTTTGGGAACATAATCACCTATACTATTTTGCAGGTATATGATAAAATCCGAGATTATAAATTTATATAACAAGGCAATAAATAATCCGAGAAATACTCCTGATATGATATCTTTTTTTACTCTGTTTGAAGCAAAGGTCTCTTTTAATATATTCCTATCATTTTGTTTAGAATAATATAGCAACATCCCTAACATTTCAATCTGCGAAATAAGCAATAATAATGGGATATTTTCATTTATTTTACGGGTAATTTGCTCATCTGTATATTGACCGCTTGTGCCAAAGTATATGGAAAAAACAACGATATT
>JALWYR010000249.1 GCA_027003085.1 Flavobacteriales bacterium | reverse complement strand
AACAAGCCCGTAAAAAGCCAAAGGAAAAGCCAAGTTTCGAAAGCGTGTGTCAAAACGTTGCCCATCCGGAAAAACACATAGGTAACCGACATGCCGTCGAAGAAGTAAAACAGGATTTCGAAAACCAAAACCTGAACGGCAAAAACAACGGCACGTTGCAATAAGCCCGCTTGGGATTCCGGACGTATCTTTTCGCGTAAAGGATCCGCCGTCCAGCGATCGTAAAGTTTTTGAAGGGCGGCAAAGCTAAGTAATGCTGCGGCATACAATCCGCCGGTTTCCGAAAAAGCATCCACAATAAGCCCGGTAACAAATGCAAGCAACAAAAAATGTGATGTTTTTACCGGGCGGTGATAAAGCAAAAAAGGCAGCAGAAAAAAATGAGGAATGTAAGGCAACACAAACCCCACATTGACCATCCAAAGCAGATGGACGGCCAAGGAAATAAACCAAAGGATAAAGAATTTACGGCTCATTGTTCAAACTATCCAAGGCTTGTCGGAGGTCGTGATGTATAACATAGGCCAGCCGGAACCGGCGAAAATCGGTAAAAGGGTGAAGGAACAGCACCTTTGTGCGGCTTTGAAAGTCGGTTTGGATGCTGTCGACCCTTCCCACCGGAATTCCGGGTGCAAAGATCAATGAATTTCCGGTAGTAACCAGCGTGTCGCCGGCGCGAACCACCGCTTCGTAGGGAACATCGGTTACGCGCACAAGCGGAAAAATACGATAATCGGGTTGAATAAAACCCGTTACTTCACTGTGAGGCTTGCCCACCAGAATTGAAAATTGCGGGTTATAAATGGTAATAACTTTGGCAAAACGATCGGACAAAGCCCTTACGGTGCCCACCACCCCTTGCGACGAAATTACGCCATCGTAGGGTGCAATTCCGCCGGAAGCACCCTTGTCGATGACTATGAAGTCAAAACCCGAACGGTAGTTTTTATTAACCACTTCGGCCGGAACAAAGTGAAAACCCTGTGGAACACCCAAAACCGGCGGCCGGTTATAAAGTTGTTCGTAAAGCCTTTTATTTTCCTGCTGCAAGGCGCGGTTTTGACTGTTCAGGTAGTAATAGTTCCCTATCAAATTGATTCGTTCGGCCAGCAAATTCATGCCATTGAATGTCCAACGGTTGAGCACATAGCCTGCACGGGCCCGGTTTTGGGCCAGCAACACAAGGGAAATACTCAACAGCATCAGGTAGAGGAAAAAATTACCGTAGCGCTTCAAAAAACGAAAAATGCCCCACATAAGCTAGCGCAGCAAAACGCCTTTGTAACGGTCAAAGTCTTTAAGCACTTCGCCCGAACCGCGAATAACGGCCCGCAAAGGGTCTTCGGAAATGTGCACCGGCAATCCCGTGGCTTCGGTAATGCGGGTATCCAAACCGCGCAGCATGGAACCGCCACCGGCCAAATAAAGTCCGCTCTTGTAGATATCGGCAGCCAATTCGGGCGGTGTGTGGGCCAGGGTTTCCATAATGGCATCTTCGATATGGATGAGCGATTTTTCCAAGGCCTTGGCCACCTCGTCGTAGGTAATTACCACTTCCTTGGGTTTTCCGGTGATCAAATCGCGCCCCTGAACAGCCAATTCATCGGGTGGATTGGGCAGGTGATCCACAGCCGAACCGATTTCGATTTTGATACGTTCGGCCGTGCGTTCGCCAATGTAAAGGTTGTGTTTGGAACGCATGTAATAGATGATGTCGTAATTGAACACATCGCCGGCGATTTTGACCGATTTTTTTACGGCAATGCCGCCCAAGGCAATTACGGCAATTTCGGTAGTTCCCCCGCCGATGTCGATAATCATATTGCCTTCGGGTTTTTGAATATCGATTCCCACACCGATGGCTGCTGCCATGGGTTCATGAATCAGGTAAACATCGCTGGCATTCACACGTTCGGCCGAATCGCGCACGGCCCGTTTTTCCACCTCGGTAATACCCGACGGAATACAAATGACCATTTTGAGCTTGGGGGCAAAAAAACTTTTATTGAACTGCGGAACCTTGCGGATAAACGCCTCAATCATTTTCTCCGACGCCTCGAAATCGGCAATAACGCCGTCTTTGAGCGGCCGGATGGTTTCGATTTGTTCGTGGGTTTTGCCTTGCATCAAGGCGGCTTCTTTGCCCACGGCAATAATTTTGCCTGTTTTGGTATCGCGAGCCACGATCGAAGGGCAATCCACAACGATTTTATCGTTGTAGATTATCAATGTATTGGCTGTGCCCAAATCGATGGCGATTTGTTTCTGGAAAAAATCAAAAAACCCCATAGGCCGGTTCCTTAATCGGTTTATTATGAATTTCAAAAATACAAAAAATATTTAGGGGCAAGTGGAGGTTTTTCGATTTTATTTCTTGCCTAAGCGCTACATGGATAAGCGATAGGGAGTAAAACTTGATTTTGATAAAGAAAAAATCCTATATTTGCATCCGCAATCGGGGCCGTAGCTCAGTTGGCCAGAGCGCTTGAATGGCATTCAAGAGGTCGTGGGTTCGAATCCCATCGGCTCCACCAAACCGGCGAATTCTGCCGGTTTTTTTTCTTTGCAAAAAAAAGCGCCCGCTTCCGGCAGGCGCCATACGCTATAAGTCCGTTAAATCATTTACCGAAAAAACATTTGTCCTTGCGTCGAATATCCTTGGGAACGGCCTTTTTGTGCAGGAAAATCATAATGGTTTTGTAGCGGAAATAGGGTTCCGAAACAAAGAAATATCCACCCAAGGCGTTGCTGTTGCCCCAAGAGTTTTTGACAATAAAATATCGCTTTCCTTTTTGGTCGCGGGCCATGCCGATGATGTGCATTCCGTGGTCGTCGGTGGTGCGTTTGTCGTCGAAGGCCGCTTGACGTATTTCGGCCGTAATTTGTTTTTCGGGAACCGGTTGCATAAAGCCGTTGGGCACCTTTTGTCCGTCGATTTGCAGATATAAATCCTTGGCCTTACGATCCGAAACCGTGCGCGGGTCTTGGGGCACAATGGCCAAGCCGTTACGATGCGAAAAACCTTTTTCGGACACGTCGGCACCCCAAGCCACCGTGTAGCCGTGTTCCAAGGCATATTCCACCGTGCGCACCATATCGTCCATGGGCACATTGAAGGCCGCCGCCATTTGCCAGTTGTCGGGAATTTCCACCACAAAAGGACGGTAATACGGATGATGCGAAAACGAAGTGATTTCCACATAATCGTCCGGATGCAAATTCATGGCCTTCAAAAAGCTTTTCGGATTGTAGGTTTTGCCGTTTTCCTTGAAGCGGAATTGCGTAACATCGTCCGGCACTTCACCCAAATAGGCGTCCAAGGTTCCTTTGACGGCACGCTTCCATGCCGTGGTCAGATGACCTTTTTGCGGATGCTTGTTCAGGGCGTCCACCATGGCTTTGAGCACGGCTTCAAGTTCGTTGTGAATATGAATGGTGTCGCCATAATTCAGGCCCGGATAAGCCGCTTGCGGCACCAGGCCGTAGTGGCGCATAACCCACGGAATGTCGTGAAATTCACCGCCTTGGGCGAAATTGGCCTTGCCGTCCATGCGCAAATAATTTATAGCTTTACCCATATACACGTGGCGTGCCACCCACATTTCGGCCAAATCATGCTCGCCTTTACCCTTGCGCAGGAGTTCCGATTCCATAAACGACAGCGTGGAATAGCTCCAACAGGTTCCGGTCCGGTCTTGACTTTTGACCGGCGTGTGCGGCAGCACCACAATATCGCTAAACCGGTAACGGCTTCCGGGTTGATTGGTGGTAAAGCGGTCGGCACCGGCCGGTTGGGCATGCAACAAAATCCCTCCTAGTAAAAACAACAAGAAAAATATTCGTTTCATGGTGATTTTTTTCTAACAAATGTAAACAAAACATCGATGTAAAAGGCTATATTCGTTTCTTATCCCGTTTTTTTTGTTTTTTCAAAAAGTCAAGGCCAAAATATTCATTTATTTTTCCTTGAAATTCCCACTTGTGATATTACCAAATCCATATCGAAAAATAATAATATTTTACTCTCTCCGAAAGGGCCCATAAATTTTTTTTCATCAGCAAAAAAAATTCCGCTATGCAAAACACAACGGAATTTTTTAATGCTTTTATCCGCAACCGCCGGTTACTTCTTTTTTCTTGCGTTTGACCACCGGCTTGGGTGCGACGACGGGTTTGGTATTGGTTTGAAGTGCAACGGCCTTGCCCGAAAAGGGTTTATCGCCACGCACCACCGGATAATTGTTAATCACATATTGAATATCGGGCATCCATTCGTTTTTAACCCAAGTTGAGTACATAAACGACAAGGAACCCAAAATCAGATTATGACCCTTGTAACCCAACATATCCAACCATGCGGCGCCCTGACTGCCCGTGTGGCCAGTTTTGCAATAAACCAACACTTTTTTACCGGAAGGAACCGATGCCAAACGGCCTTCAATACCCAGATCATGGCGTGGCTGAAAACGCACGGCACCGCGGATATGTCCGGCTACATATTTATCCTGCGGCAAATAGCTAATCACATAATAATCTTGTGGATTTTGCTTGTAGGCAGGAAAAAATTCATCGGCTTTCAGGAGAAAATCCGTTCGTTTTTGCGCCAACATTTTCCGGGCACGTTGATCAATAAGCAAAGTGGGCAATTGCTTGGGTAAAACCGGAAACGCAGCCCAATCGATTTGTCCGGGCAATCCGTGATGCTCGGCCACCGGCACGGTTTTGCCGGTTCCGGTTTCAACCATATCTTTGTAACGGTCGCCCACCCCCTTGCGTAAAGGAGCCGAAAATTCATCATTCCAACCTGCCATACCGTAAAGTAATGCAAAAGTATTATCAAACCCGGCCAAGCGGGTAATACCCGTAACGTAGGATGCCGTTTGGCCCGTGTAACACACGAAAATCACTTTAGGATAGGCCGCCGCTTTATGTTCTCCGGTCAAAAAATCCAAAACCTTGTCTTTGGGCACATTGAAAGCGCCGGGAATGTGGCCGGCTTTGTAGTCCTCCGGACGTCGCAAGTCGATAATCAACCAGTTGCGATAGTGTTTCCAAACTTTGTTGGCTTTGACGATGTAGGGAAAATCCTGCCGGTTGGGCCAATCACCGTGTTCGTAATACACCTGTGCCAAGGATTTGACGGGTTTGGAACGGACAAAATTTTCCAAATCCACGGTTCGTCCTTTGGCCTCGGGTTTATTCAAGACACGTGAGCATCCGCCCAGCAATAATACCATCAAAAAGCCGATTAAGATATTTCGTTTCATAGTGTCGTTTTTTGAAAAATTTATCCACATCCTCCTGTTACTTCTTTTTTCTTACGTTTAACCACGGGTTTGGGTGCTGCCGCCGGTTTGGCTGCTGCGGGTGCTGCACCTCCGCCGCCTTCACGCTGACGTATTTCGTTGACGGCCTTGGAGTAATCCACCAACGGAACTTCGTCGTCATACAAAGCACCATGGATGCCGTAATGATCCAAAATGTGCTTGCGGATGTAATCGTAACTTCCCGGAATAACGTATGTGGTAACCCGGTCGAAATGTTTGAGCATCATAGCCACAATTTCGGGATTTTGTTCCGCGTCGCCGTAAATCATCAACACTTTATGCGCCGGAATCTGATCCAAATATTTTTTATCATAAAAATGCTTGGCAGGTAAATTTATCGCACCGGGCAGGTGGCCCATGGCAAATTTATGCGGCGTCCGAACATCGATAAATTGTACGTCTTTAAGGGCACCACTATAAAGCAAATCCGTCAGGTGTTCCTTACTAACTTTGTTAGTTTGGCACACTTTCTTGCTTTCGGACGATTGGATGCCTTGGCGCGACTGACAAGACGCCAGCAGGAGTGCCGACAACAAAAACAATAGATATTTTTTCATTTCTCGTATTATTTTTATGGTTAAACATTAACCGCAACCTCCCGTTACTTCTTTTTTCTTACGTTTGACCACCGGCTTGGGCGCTACCGCCGGTTTGGGCGAAGCCGATGTTCCGGCGGGGCGAATTCCCGTAAAATAATACATGGCCCCCTTACGGAAAAAGTAGCGTTTGTAAGCTTCGGATGTTACTTCCGTAGCATCCGGTTCCTGCGGGTGCAGGATGTTACGATACCAAGCATTGAGTCCGCCTTTGAGCACTTTGAGTCCCTGATAATCGTAGCTGCGCAACATAAGCCATGCTTGGTCGGCCAGGCCCGATCCGTTGGAAAACAGCACTACCGTATAAACATCCTGATCCAGCATATCCACATATTTTTCGGACAAAATACTGTCCACCGGGATATTCATCGCACCCGGCAAAGTATATTTGGCATATTGGTCCGCATCGCGCACGTCCACCAAAATAAGCGACGGATCGGATTCCATCAACATTTTAGCCACTTTGTCCACGGAAACATAACGCGACGGCAAAGCCGCATCGTAGGCCAATTCCTTTTGGGATATTACCCGCCGGAAAGGATGCGTGTCGGGATAGAACAAGGCCAAAATGCCGCCCAATACCAATAGCGCAATGATTATTTTATCGGTTTTTTTCATAATTCATTTGTTTTAGAGTCCCAATTCGTCCATATCTTCTTTGCTCATTTTGGTTTTCCAATGGTTTTGCCATTTTTGGTAAAGCACAAACGTGATTACTGCAACCACTACGAAAAGGAAAATAAAAATTCCTTCTTTGATGCCAAGCCATTGCGGAAAGTTCACTTTACCCAACTTGCCCGAAGCGCGCAATCCGGCCCACCAACTTTTGTAGGTGAATATAAAACCATAAATACCTATCATAACTCCGGCCAAAAAAGCCCAGGCGTCCCATTTGCCCGTACTGGCGGCCGACAAGCTGGTACCGGGACAAAAACCACCTATCACAAAACCCAATCCCATAATGGCTCCACCCACCAAAGTTGGAATCCAAAAAGTAGAGGGATAAAAGGTTTTGTAAATATCAATCCAACCCCAATGGTGCATCAAAAACAGGCCTATTAATGCCGTCAGGGCTGCCGTAAAAAAAGTTTTAATCACTGTGGCATCGTAGCCATAAAACACACCGGCCAACTTACGCGTGTTGGTAAATCCCATGGCTTCAAGAATAAACCCGAATCCGATACCTATCAAAAAGCCGATGAGTAAATTATATTCGGGATTCAATAATTCCTGCGGATATAGCGGTCCCATAATCATTTATTTTTAGGTTTAAGCCAAATACTTCTGAACAAAAAGGCAAAGATGTAACCGGCTCCGAAAATGGCTGCCAGCCCTATGTAACCCGACATGGAATTGACGGCCAAGCCCGATAGTACCAATCCGGATGTGCAACCGCGACCCAATTGGGTGCCTATCCCCCAAAGAATACCACCCAGTAATGCCAAATACAACCGGCGGCGCTTAGTCAAATGGGGCGCTTTACCCACACTCCACCGTAAGCGTCCGTAGAGCACGGCCGAAAGTATTGCTCCGAAAATAACGCCCAATAATTCGTAAACCAACCACGTATGCGTTGCACTATGACCCTCAGCCATATGTGGCGCAATATAAGGGTGATTGGCGGCATATTCGGGTGCAACGGCTTGAATGCTTCCCATGGCAATATCCCGGAATCCGCCGCTGGAACCTAAACCCTCACCGGAAAAATAATAAGCGGCAATAATCAATAGTCCCAAAATAAATCCTCCCAGGTAAGGATTCATGTATTTGTTTCGTTTTGTTTCCATAATCAATCAATTTATAAGAACGGATATTCGGACATCTGTCCGGCATAGACCATAATAATGCGGAATATAAATCCGCCTACGAGTACTAACAGGGCCGGCAGTGCCGGATGTACATGAAAACCCCGGAGCTCGAAAGCTTCGAGCAAAAACGGAAGTACTAAACCGAATCCTACAAAAACAACCCAGAACAAAACGGTAAATTGACCGCCCAGAAACAAACCGGCCGCTTCCTTGTAGGCCTCGGGCCCCGCTTGCATACCCATAATCATGTGGACAATAAAAAATAATTCCGTAGCAATCAATGCCATATCAATAGTTGACATCAACCGGCGTTCACGTGTATTATTACTCAACCACATCACAAAGGCCGAACCGGTTGAAACCCCCGAAGTAAGGAACAACGGCCCCAAGATGGAATTGTTCCATAACGGATGAGCGTTGAAGGCCGAAAGCAAAATACCCGTATATATTCCCAAAATAATGGAAAGAAACAGCAACAGGTAGGCAAAATATTTCCTGTATCGTCTAAAAAACATAATTACCCAGCGGAATAAGGCCCACTTGTGCTCTATCCGTATAATCCAGCGCGTAATGGCATCCATGCGTTTCCAACCGCGTTGGCGTAGGTAATCTTCAATGCTGTCCACAAAGCTCAACGGCCAAAGGAGCGACAACACCGACACCGAGGCCAGTGTCCACGCACCCCACGACATGGGCGATTCGATGCGGAAGGCCGTAAACAAGCGCCAAAAGTAGGGCTTGTGATGCAGGTCATACACCAGTAGCAACGAACCGAAGGCCACAAAAAAGAAAGTAAACACCGGAGCGATTTTTACCGTAAAGGGCATGTCGTTTTCTTTGCCTTGCAAATAATACAAAGTGGCAAACAACAATATTCCCGCGGCCAAACCGCCCAGGAACAAATAGGTGGCAATGGGCCATCCCCAAATATGCACATGCGGATAAAGTCCTTCGATATCGCGTGCTGTGGCTAATATTCTTTCTTCCATAGCGGCTGATTATTTTAGGTAATATATTTGCGGTGCCGTTCCCGCTTCGGGAAGCAGCGTGTAATGTTCACGGGTACGCAGCAGTTGTGAAATTTCGCTGTCGGGGTCATCCAAATCGCCGAAATACATGCATTTGGTAGGGCATACCGACACGCAGGCCGGATCCAGACCGTCGGCTACGCGGTGGTCGCAGAAGGTGCATTTGTCCACATAACCGTCGGGGTGGAAATAGCGGGCATCATAGGGACAGGCCTCAATGCAAGCCCCGCAGCCGATACATTCGTCGTGTGTAACCTTGACAATACCGCCTTCGATCACATGGCTTGCACCCGTGGGACAGGTACGTACACAGGGCGTGTCTTCGCAGTGGTTACAACGTTGGGATTCGAAATGCAGAAAAATATCGGGATATTGCCCCTTGACCACTTCGGTTATCCAATCGCGGGAATATCCCAAGGGAACATTGTTTTCCGTTTGACAGGCCACCACGCAATCGCCGCATCCGACGCATTTTTTGGTGTCCAAAGCCATGGCATATCTCATGACGCACTATTTTTTGATTGATGAGGATCTTCGGTAAGGATTTGTACAAAATTGCTTCGCATGCCGGTTCCGCCGGTTTCGGGGTCGATACGCACGTCGGAAATCATTTCCGAATCGGAAATGCCACGTCCGTAGGCACGGCTCATTTCCATCACTTTGCCGTCCACAAAAATGCGGCCTTTATTGCCGAATCCGTGTGGCAGGAAAACCGAATCGTGGCGGATACGTTCGGTAATGCGCACCTTGACGGGGAACGAACTGACTTTCCCTTTGTGGTTTTTCAGCCAAACCATTTGGCCGTTTTCGATGCCGTAAATCCGGGCCACCTTGGGATTAACCCACAATTCGGGATCTTTACGCAATTCGAACAGATTGGGGTTGTTCAAAGTGCGCCCGAAGGTGTGCATGGGCACACGGCCGTAGATCAAGCGCAGCATACCCGGAGGCGTTTCGGGATGCGGCTTGTAAACCGGCATGGGATCGTAGCCCCATTCGGCAAAATCGGTGGAATAGAGTTCGATTTTTCCCGTATTGGTATTGAACCAGTAGGGTTCATCATAATCATCGATATACATGGGCGTTTTTCGCGGGAAATATTTTACGCCCACACGTTTCATTTCTTCGATCGACGAGCCCACTTGGCGCAATTGCCAGTCGAGCACTTCTTCGAAATCTTCCCATTCGTAGAAATCTTTCAGTCCCAAACGCAGTCCTATTTCACGCGCTATCCACCAACCGGGTTTGGTGTCGTATTTGGGTTTGACCGCCGGATAACGTAATGCAAGGTTAGGAATGCGGTGATGAGCGTTGCGAATGTGGTCCAATCGTTCCAGGTAAGTGGCTTCGGGCAGCACCACATCGGCGTAGCCGGTTATTTCGGCAGGCATGGTGTCCACCACCACCACAAATTCGGCATTTTGCAGCGCCCGTTTGGATTTTTCTTCGGGCGGAATGGACTGGATGGGATTGGTGGCAGTGATAAAGAAGGCCTTTACTTTGTAGGGGCCGTTGTATTCGGGCAAAGCATGGTCGATGATTTCGTTCGTTATGCCCATAATGGCCATTTTGTGTTTGCCGCGCGAAATATCTTTCCAAGTCCACTTGGGTTTAGGGAAGGGCGGATGCGGTTCTTTGGGCAGTTTGACCCTTTCGGGAAAATAAAAACCGCCCTTGCGTCCCCACGAACCCAGCAAGGCATTCAGAATGGCTATGGCACGCGAACGTTGCGTATCGTCGCCATACCAGGCCGTATGTCGTCCGGGGTGAACCACCACACGCGGCGAAGCCGCTCCCATCATACGGGCCGTTTCATAGATATCGCCGGCCGGAATGGTGGTAACGCCTTCGGCCCATTCGGGCGTGTATTTTTGCACGTGCGCTTTGAGCAGGTCGAAACCGTAGGTGTATTTGGCCACGTATTCCTTGTCATACAATCCTTCATTAATAATAACGTTCATCCATGCCAAAAGCAACGCCAAATCCGTTGCCGGTTTAATGGGCAACCATTTGGTGGAATGGCCGGCCATGGTCGAAAAGCGCGGGTCCACGGTAATGATGGTTCCGCCGCGGTCGATCAGGTCCGAAATATCTTGCACATGGCCGTTGTGCATA
>JALWYR010000248.1 GCA_027003085.1 Flavobacteriales bacterium | reverse complement strand
TGGCGGATATAGTCCGACATTTGACTCAATGAATGAAAAAGCAAGGTAAAATTGGCCTGTTGCGGTTTAACGCCCTTGATGCGGGCCAATTTTTCCACCGCCCGGGCTTTGGTGAGCATGGCGCCCAGGCCGTAAACCGTGTCGGTGGGATAAATCACCAACCCCCCGTTCCGCAAAATTTCAACGGCTTCGTCGATGCGCACCGGATGCGGATTGTCGGGATAAATTTTGATGTAACGGGCCATAATGCTTATTTTCTATCAAAGATAACAAAAAACATGTTAGCCACGTTGTTTCGATAAGCCCGTTTCTAGGGTTTCGATTAACTTTGCAGCCGTAATTCCGTATGAAAATATTACCGGTCATATCATCCCTTTGGCAAAAAACAAGGCAAGCCGCAAACCGATTGTTGTTCGGTCTACACTCCCGGCATCGTGCACTTTTGGCTGCCTTGATTGTGGAACTGGCGATAATATTTTGGCTTTCGACGCTGCATTTTCCGGCTCCGCCCCGCGAAGAACGGATGGAAATCGATTTCCAAACCGAGGACTTCGATTTTGAGCAACTTAAAACACCCCCGCCCGAAAAAATTCCAGACATCAGTAAATACCTGAACAACAACAGGTTGCACACACTGGCTTCCAACGAATGGCAGGACGAAAATTGGGAAACCGAAAGCCGGAATACCGGAGCCGATAGTCAGGACCCCGACGAAATTGCAGACGACGAATCCGATGACTTCGATGACCAAGGCCCGGTAAAACAACCCCAACTCCAACCCCGGTTGGACAATCCGGTTGAACAAATTACCAATCCCGGAAAATTGGTCAAAGAAAAAAGTTTTAAAGGAGCCAGCCGCATCAAATATTTTGTGCGCGGACGCTGGAAAGTGTCGTTACGAAACCCTATCTACACCTGCCCCGACGATATGCACGGATGGATTTCGATTAACATCCAAGTTGATCGTCAAGGGCGTGTGGTGCATGCCCAATACGACCCGAAGCGTTCCACATCCACCAAAGAATGCCTTATCGATGCGGCCTTGCGCTACGCCCGGCGCACCCGTTTTAATGCCGACCCCAACGGGCCGCCACTGTCATACGGCTATATCAGGTATTTGTTTTAAGCTACTCCGAATTTTTCCGGGCCGGTAAATGTTAAATAAACTCCCGGAAAAATGCTTGGGACACTTTCAGACGGCGGTATTTTGACATTGCCTGTTTAGCCTGCATACCGAACTTCGTTCGACTTGGTATTTTCCGGCATCGTTACTGATTATGTTTACACGATAATGCGTTGCCGGTTGAGAAAAATCAAAACAGGGTCAGTTCGCGGGGTTCGTCGTCGTCGCCGGAAGAAGCGGGCGGTTGGGGTTTGTCATTATCGGGTTCGGGATGGGGCGGCTCGTAGGGCAAGGGCTCGATGAACAAAACCTTTTTGAGCGGGTCGCGGTCGAGCATTTTTCCCTTGGCGGTATGGCCTTTGACGGCGATAAATTCCCCGGCGTTGATTTGTTTGGGTTCCTTGCCGTCTTTTTTGTAGTGGATTTCCACCACCGGACGCCAATCGTAGGAAGCGGCCTTGAAACGCGTGCCTTCGGGGATGACCGCTTCGCGTTTGGTGAGTTTTCCGGGCAGGAAGCGTTTGAGGTAATAGCGCTTTGAAGCGGGATCGAAATAGATGACTGTGAGCGGTTTACCGGATTCCAGCTTATAGATGAATTCCAGGTTGTCGGGGAAATGTTTTTCCAATTGCGGCACAAAAACCTCCACTTGGCCGTCGGCGGTGATGTAAAAGGCACGGTCGTCGCCGGCAAACTCGCCCAAATATTGGCCGCGCTCCTCGGTGTTGAGCCGCCCCACCACGGGGTCGAACCATAGTTTGCGGGCCGCCAAGGTGGAAACGCCTTTTTCTTTGAGTTTTACGGCCTTGACGGGGAGCTTGGTAACCAAATTTCCGCGTGCGTTGCGGCTTTTGATGGCCAACTGGCTGAAATCCACATCAAACTTGGTCTTGCGGCTGCGGCCCGAAGGGCGCAAATAGACCGTTACGGTTTCGGCTTCGCCGTTGGGATTGGCCGTAAACCAAAGCACCTTGCTGCCTTTGGCGCCGATGGTCAGGTCGTATTCCTTGTCGCGGGTGATGCCCGTAACGTGGAAACGTTTCTTGTAAACCGGACCGCGGGTGCCGTCGCGGTAAATCATATTGTAAACGGTGCGCGTGTCCTTCTTTTTGAACACGGCCACGTGGATAATGTCCTTGCCCACAAAAGTTTTGGGTGCCACCTTGGTAACCATCATTTTGCCGTCGGCGCGGAAGATGATAATGTCGTCGATGTCCGACACATCGGCCACATACTCGTGCTTGCGCAGGGCGGTGCCCACAAAGCCCTCTTTGCGATCGACATAGAGTTTGACATTGCGCACCACCACTTTGGCCGCTTCGATGTTTTCGAAACTGCGTATTTCGGTGCGGCGTTCGCGCCCCTTGCCGTATTTCTTTTTGATGTTGCGGAAAAAGTCGATGGCGTATTGAGTGAGGTTTTCCAGGTGGTGTTTCTTTTCGGCAATGCGGGCCTCGATGTCCTCGATGTGTTTGCGGGCGCGGTTGAGGTCGTATTTGGAAATACGCTTGATTTTGATTTCAGTAAGCCGTATGAGGTCGTCGCGGGTTACTTCGCGTTTGAGGTGGCGGATGTGGGGTTTGAGGCCTTGGTCGATGGCTTGGAGCACGCCTTCCCAGGTTTCCTGTTCCTGGATGTCCAGGTAGATGCGTTTTTCGATAAAAATCAATTCCAAATTGGCGGCGTGCCATTGTTCTTGGAGTTCGTCCAATTGGATTTGCAGTTCGCGCCGCAAAAGTTCCTTGGTATGTTGGGTGGAATGTTCCAGGATTTCGCTCACGCCCATAAAGCGGGGTTTGTCCTCGTAGATGACCACGGCCTGGGGCGAAACCGACACTTCGCACTTGGTAAAGGCATAGAGGGCGTCGATGGTTTTGTCGGGCGAAACGCCGGGGGGGAGTTGAATGCGTATTTCGGCCTGTTCGGCGGTGTTGTCCAGGATTTTTTTGATGCGGATTTTGCCGTTGTCGTTGGCCTTGACGATGCTGTCGATTAAACTTCCCGTGGTGGTTTTGAAGGGAATTTCACGGATAACCAAGGTGCGGTTGTCCTCGATGTCGATTTTAGCGCGGATGATGATTTTTCCGCCGCGCTTACCGTCGTTGTAACGGCTTACGTCCACCATTCCGCCGGTGGGGAAATCGGGGAAAATTTCCACCTTTTTGCCTTGAAGGATTTTGATGGATGCATCGATGAGTTCGTTAAAATTGTGCGGCAAAATGGTGGTGGACAGACCTACGGCGATACCTTCGGCGCCTTGGGCCAGGAGGATGGGAAATTTGGCCGGCAGGTGGACGGGTTCGCGCTTGCGGCCGTCGTAGGAAAGCGTCCATTCGGTAATTTTGGGATTGTAAAGGATGTCCAGTGCGAATTTGGACAAACGGGCTTCGATGTAGCGGGCGGCGGCGGCGCCGTCGCCGGTAAGGATATTGCCCCAGTTCCCTTGGGTGTCGATGAGCAAATCCTTTTGACCCAAAGCCACAATGGCATCGTAGATGGAAGCATCGCCGTGGGGGTGGTATTGCATGGTTTGCCCGATGATGTTGGCCACCTTGTTGTAGCGGCCGTCGTCCATTTCTTTCATGGCGTGCAGGATACGGCGCTGCACGGGTTTGAGCCCGTCGGTCAGGGCCGGAACGGCGCGTTCCAATATCACGTAGGAAGCATAGTCCAGGAACCAGTCCTGGAATTTATCGCTCACGCGTATGATTTTGTCGTCGGAGTGCGGTGTCATAAAGGGACGGCGTGCTTTGAAATTCGGGTCGGTGCGAAAATACGATATTTTCGGAAAATATACGGGGAAACGAGGCGTTCTACTTTTATGGAAATTTTTACACACGATTAAAAGCCACCAAACACGACAAATTTTTTTTGATATTTAGAAACCGAATCATTAATTTTGACCTAACAAAATTTGTCCGTTTATTGAATCAAACTGCCACAGGTGATAAGGAAATCAAATTATTACGAAAAATAAAACCAAAACAAATAGCCATGTTATCACTTAATCAGCATTTGACCCGCGTTTTGAAATTAAAGTTCCTGTTATTCATTGTCTTTGTTTTGGCAAATAATTTTTTGCCGGCCCAAATCACCTTCGACAAGGGTTATTTTATAGATAATTCAAACAAGAAAACCGAATGCTTGATCAAAAATTTGGAATGGAAAAACAACCCGAAAAGTTTCGAATACAAAATGTCGGAAGGTGCGCCGGTTAAACGGGCCGGATTGGACCGGGTCAAGGAGTTCGGCATTAATGGCGATGTAAAATACATCCGGGCCAAGGTAAAAATCGACCGGTCGTCAAGTTTGGTGCGCAAAATGAGTCATACCCGGAAGCCGGAATTTCATGAGGAGGTTTTGTTTTTGAAGGTGCTGGTCGAAGGAGGTGCGTCATTGTATGAATACAAGGAGGATAATTTGGTTCGCTATTTCTATCGACTTCCCGGAACGGAAATAAAGCAACTTGTGCATAAAAAATACATTAAGAACGATAATATTCACGAAAATAACGATTACAAGAATCAACTTTTCAACGAATTGAAATGTCCGTCATTCACGGCGGCCGATTTCAAAAATCTTCGCTACGATAAGCATGATCTGGAAAAAATCTTTGTAATGTATAACAAATGTAAGCACGCAGATTACGTGGTTTATAAAACCCGCCGGAAAAGTGCCATAAAGCTGAATATGACGGCCGGAGGGGATTGGCACCGGTTGAAGGCCGACAATGCGGCTAATTTCAGGACTTTTGATTTCGGCTCACAAATCAACGGCACTTTGGGTTTGGAAATTGCCTATGTGTTGCCCTACAACCGGAATACCTGGCGGATATTTGTGGCGCCCACTTTTCAATATTTCAAAGCGGAAGCCCGTAGTGAAGTTCAGTATTTAACGGGTAGTGTGCAAATAGCAAGCATTGATTATAAATCCATCATGCTACCGGTGGGCTTGCGCTATATGTATTTTTTGAACAATCGTATGGCCTTGTTTGCCGATGCCGCTTATGTTTTCGATTTTCCGTTGGATGCGCAAATCGAATTGCGCAAGGACGACGGCAGTTTGATAGATGTGCTCACAATCGATTCTGCACCCGACTTTTCACTTAGCATAGGTTTTGCTTATAAGGACAGATACACGCTGGCGTTACGTTATTTTACCAAGAGGGAAATTTTGAATACCTATACTTACTGGGCATCGGATTATCAAACGGTTTCGGTGGTTTTGGGCATTAATTTGTTCCGGAAACAATTCGGCGCCCATCGGTGATCCGGTTGCCGGAGTCTAACATATTGCAACATTAATTTCAACATAAAAAAAACGCCCCACGGAGTACGCGGAGCGATAGGTCATTCAACCTTCGGCATATAGCCTTATTGTGATAAGATTGAAATCTGATGCAAAGATAATAAAAATTTGATAAATCGGATGCTTTTGATTAAATTTGGACTACTTTTTTTGTAAAAACAGGGAAATATGAAACGTATTTTAGGTATCGACCTGGGGACCAATTCGTTGGGGTGGGCCGTATTGGTAAAAGAAAACGGAAAATTTCGTCTGAGCCAAGACGAACATAAAGTTCATAGCGGCGTAATTGTTTTTCCGGAAGTTACCACCGGCGCCCAGCAAACCATGTCCAAAGCCGCCGAACGACGCAAATTCCGCGGTGCCAGACGAATGAAATTCCGTAGGAAAATACGTAAATACGAAACGCTAAAAGTTTTGATTGAGAGTGATGAGAATAAAATGTGTCCTTTGAGCAAGGAGGCATTGAAAAGGTGGAAAGGGCCTAAAAACTATTTCAAAGAATATCCTAATGAAAAGGATTTTCTTTATTGGTTAAGCACCGGAAAAGGAAAAACCGGTTTTGAGCAAAAAGAAAAGAATCCGTATTTCTTACGTGATTATGTTTCCCGCTATAAAATAGATATGAACAACACGAAGGAACGATACATGCTTGGCAGGGCTTTGTATCATATCGCCCAAAGGCGGGGATTCAAAAGCAACCGGTTGGATACCACCAATATTAATCTTGTCCAAGAACTCAAAGACGAATTGGTTGATATTTTGGGGACGGAAAAATTTGTAAACACAGACCAAATACTGGACTTGATTTCCGATATTATCAAAGATCGCACGGGATATGTTTTAACAGACCGGAAAGGAGACATGGAAGATGATACAGGCAAACGTTTTTGGTCGATATTTAACGAAATAAAAAAACCATTAAAACCAAAAAAGGGCAACCACCCGGGGGTTGAAGAAGCCAGGAAAAAAGCCATTGATATTCTAAGCCGGAAAGAAAAATTGGGCAAAGTGGACGGAAGTATCAATGAATTGAATCAAAAAATCAAAGAAGGAGGATTTAAAACCCTGGGGCAATATTTCTGGCATTTATACCAACAAGACAGGCACCAAAACGAAAATAAAATCAGAGGACGATATACCTCGCGCGAAGAACATTATTTGCAAGAATTCGATGTGATTATGCAACTTCAATTTCCCAATGAGGTTGATAAAAAATACGGCTTGGCAACGCCCAAAAAACGCTACACGGGTATTGCACGCAAATTATATGATGCCATCTTTTATCAAAGGCCGTTAAAGTCACAAGCCGATAAAGTGGGCAAGGGTGTTTTTGAGCCGGACAAAAAAAGGATTCCAGTTTCCCATTATCTGTTTGAAGAATTCCGTATGTGGCAATTTATCAACAGCATCAAAATCCGGATTCCCGGCGAAGAAGAGCGGTTTCTCACACGGGAAGAAAAAGAGAAAATCATTCCCTTGTTTTATCGCCAAAAAGAAAAATTCCCTTTTGACGATATTGCCCGAAAACTTATAGCAGGTCAATATTCGGACTATAAACATTTTAGCGACGTTTACACGGATAAATTTGTTGTTTTCAACTATCGAAAAGGGCATTATGTCTCCGGTAATCCCGTTAGTGCCAAACTGAAACGTTTTTTGGGTGATAAATGGAACAAAATTTATAAAAACCCCGAGAAAGGACAACCTGTTACGTATAATGAAATCGCGTGGCATGCCCTTTACCGTTTTGATGACCCTGAACGCTTAAAGGAATTTGCCCGCAATAAACTGGGCATGGACGAAATTACGGCAGCCAAATTTGTCAAAATCAGACTGCCGCAAGGATACGGAAGTTTGTCGATGAAAGCCACACGTAATATACTCCGTTTTTTGAAAGCCGGACTCATTTATTCCCATGCCGTTTTCGTGGCAAAGCTTAAAGATATCTTAGGTGCGGAAAAGTGGGAAAAATATAAAGATGAAATTATTGAGGGCATTGGTAAAATCATTGAAAAGCATCGCGATGAAGTAAAAATCGAAACCGTTATTAATAGTTATATTGAAAAAAATCGCAACAAAAATCCACAAGAACGCACCAAATTTTCGGAACAAGCCAAACCGATTATCCGGAAGGAAATCGAACGGCTTTTTATGAACGAATACGGCAAGGAAAAATGGGAGTCGAAACATAATAAGGAAGAACTGCTTGATGAAGCATTGGATATTTTAAAGGAGCAATTACGGAAAAATTCATTGAAAGGCGGTGAATTTTATTCGGGACCGAATTTGGAATCCAAAATCAAGGATTTTCTAACCGGCAAAAACCATGATGGCGTTGTTTACTGCGAAGAACCCGAAAAATTGGAACGCCTGTACCATCCTTCCAAAATATCGCGTTTTCAAGCCATAAAAGGAAAAAATAAAAATGGAGAGGATATTAATCTTTTACCCGAAGTGCAAACTTTTGCGGTGAATAATCCTGTGTTGAAAAGGGCCATGTCGCAATTGCGTAAATTGATCAACCATTTACTCAAAGAAGGTATAATTGACAAACACACCGAAATTCATTTGGAGCTTGCGCGGCAAGTGTTGTCCATGAGCTACAAAAAGGCCATTGAAGAATTTCAAAAACGTCAAGCCGACAAAAAAGAGGAATACCGGAAGAAGTTGGAGGAATTTAAAAATGACAAAGAAAAATGCCATAATTGTCAAGACATTCAAATCACCGATTATTTGATATTGAAATACCGATTATGGGAAGAACAAAATAAACAATGTATTTATAGCAAAGAGGATAAAAATGAAATTTCATTGTATGATTTGATCAAACCCGATTCACCTTACGATATTGAGCACACCATACCACGAAGCCGTTCGTGGGACAACTCATTGGAAAACAAAACTATTGCCAGGGCAGATATTAACCGTAAAATCAAAGGAAATAAAATTCCTTCCGAAATGGAAAATTGGGAACAAATTTTAGCCCGGGTACAACATTGGAAGAATGAATACGAAAAATTAAACAAGGAGATATCCGAAATTAAAGTGCGTGACGGCATGGACGAGAAAGCGCGTCAACGCCGTATTCAAGAGCGCATAGTCAAAATAATGGAGCGTGATTATTTGAAAGGAAAGTACGAACGCTTTACCATGAAGACCGTTCCCGAGAGCTTCAAAAACAGGCAGTTGACCGACACGGGACATATCACCAAAATGGCAAGGGAATTTTTGGGCAGTGTGTTTAAAAACAAAAATGATTATCCGAATATCCTGACTGTAAACGGAAATGCCGTGGCCACTTTTAGGAAGCTTTGGGGATTGGACAAAAACCGTGATTATCACACACATCACATGGTAGATGCCATTGTTGCCGCCGCCATTTCGCGCAAACTGTTTGTTCAATTCGAAGAAATTTGGAAAAAAGAGGACGAAAAAGGCGTTCGCTATAAATCCATTAAAGAGACGGCAAAATTCAAGCCGTGGCCCACATTTACCGAAGATGTTTTGAAACTGGCCGACAGCACGCCGGTTGTCCAACGTCATATTGACCAAACGGGCAAACAAACCAAAAAGAAAATCCGTGTTACGGTCAAAACGCCTCCTGCAACGGGCATCTATAAGACAATCATCAAATCAGATGGAAGCATCCGTTATAGGGGCATCGTGTATCAACAAGGAGATACGGCACGGGGGCCCTTACATGAACAAAGTTTCTACCGGAAGGTAAAATGGTATAATCCCAAAACGGGAAAAACGGAGATATTTTATTCTATCAGAAAGGAACTCAATAAGATAACCAAAACAGATATAGATAAAATTTACGACGAACATATAAAACGTATTTTAGTAAAAAGTATTGAAGAAGGAAGGATAAGTTTTAATTCAAAGAAGGGAATAAAGATTCATGAACCGATTTGGCAAAATGAAGAGAAAAAAATTCTCTTAAAAAAAGTCCGGCTTCGGGTAAAAAATAAGCCCATAGAAATAAAGGCCTATCCACCGGTATATCGCCCCAAAGATCCGGACAATGAATACATTCTTTCAATGAACGAGGAAAACTTTGGTGAAGCGATATATGAAAGAGTAAACCCTAACGGCAAAATTGATAGAAAATATGAAATAATACCACTAATTGATGCAGTTAAATATTATAATACCAAAAAACAAAATAAAGAAACAAACCACGAAAATATTATTCCCCCAGAAAAAAATAACATCCCACTCAAATACATTTTAAAAAAGGGCATGACTGTGATGTTTTATAAAGAAACCCCCGCTGAATTAAAAGAATTAAATCCTATTGAGATTGTTAAACGATTATTTACAGTTGGCATTCTTGGAGGTGATAGAATTTGGTTTTTCCCTAACCGATTTGGAGGAAAGAAAGATGACCTTAAAAAAAATTATTCCAGTAAACCAATTTTTGACGGAAAAACCGCACTAAGGTTAACACAATCAAACTGGAATTTTATAGTAAACGGCATAGAATTCGACATAGACATCGACGGTGAAATCCGGTTCCGGTTTTAAAAGTCCCTGACAGAACTAATCTTTTTCGGGCATTTCTATGGTGATGTGAATATGCACGCCACCGGAATTGCCGGAACCCTTATTGGAGGCATCATCATTCCGGTTTTTAGGTGTTTTGGTATTGCTTGGCCATTCTATGCTGTCAAAACCCGCTTTAAAGATAGCCCGAAACCCAAGATACGCCACAATATTGACCACCAACAACGAAACATACCATCCCCCAGTAATACTTTCGCCCGGTTTGAGCATTTCCACTTCCGTTTCGATAAAGATATAATCGAAAAATCCCAAAATAAACAGCGGCAATATGTTATATATCTTTGGCATAGCACAAATTTACTTAAAAATCATAAAAAACTGTATCTTTGATTAGCCAAAAAATCCGGCACCATGTAAATATTTAACCTTACATAAAAACCGGACCATGCATTTGCATCAAAAAAAATCCTATCTCAAAAACGGATTGGAATATGATGTTATTTATGCCCGTCAATGGTATTGTTACATAAGCAACACCAAAGGATTGACCAAATACGTTAAACGGCAATTGAACAAACGTCTGCGCCGGCAAATCAAAAGGGAACTGAAACGGGTAATTCGCCGCGGAGAATATTGAGCTTGGAAAATACCTGGATGGAGTTTTCCAGATAGCGTGTTTTCAATAGGATTTTATACCCGTCTTTGTGCTTTTTGGGTTTCCATGGTTCCAAAGCCACGTTTTTCCATCCCTGTTCCCTGAACCTGTCCTGAAAAAAACGCAGTCCTTCCACGGCGGCAATATGGACAATATGGCGCATGGTTTCCTTGGCTACACGTGAAAAATCGGGAGTTTCAAAATTTTTTGCCATAGGACTTGACTTTGGTATAAAAATTGTTGTATATTTGTAGTCCAAGGCAGCGGCCCTTTGTGACCAATGCCACCACGA
>JALWYR010000247.1 GCA_027003085.1 Flavobacteriales bacterium | reverse complement strand
TGCTTATTGCGGGCTTGGAAAACATTCCGGGCGTGCGTATCGGCTATCCCAAAGGCGCCTTTTACCTGATGGCCGAACTGCCGGTGGACGACTCGGAAAACTTTGCCCGCTGGATGCTGAGCGAATTTAACGACCAAGGCGAAACGGTGATGGTAGCTCCGGCCGGCGGTTTTTATTCCGATCCCGAACTGGGCCGCCGCCAAGTGCGTATTGCCTACGTGCTGAACACCACCGACCTGCAACGTTCGGTGGACATACTTCGTAAGGCCTTGGCCGCCTATCGTCAAGCGCACGGCCTTGATTGAGGTAAAGGAAAACATATCGCTCAAAGCCCTTAACACCTTCGGGCTGGACGTAAAGGCCCGGTATTTGGCATCGCTGCACCAAGCGGATGATTTGATGCCGCTTTTGAATCGTTTCCGCCATGTCCCCGTCCTCTTTTTGGGCGAAGGAAGCAATGTGCTTTTCTTGGAAGATTTTGAAGGACTGGTGATTTTGAATCGCTTGGAAGGCGAAATAGAAATCCTTGACCAACAGGAAGAATCCATTCATATTGCCGTTCCAGGTGGTATGCATTGGCACGATGTGGTGAACCACACTGTGGAACGGGGGTGGCAAGGCATCGAAACCCTTGCCTTGATTCCGGGCAAAGCCGGCACGGCGCCTTTTCAAAACATAGGGGCCTATGGCTCCGAACTGGCCGACGTGCTGACGGCCTGCCATGTAATTGACACCGAAACGGGACAAAATATGCGCTTGACCAAGGACCAGTGCGGATTCGGTTACCGGGATTCGCTGTTCAAACGCCGGCCGGGGCGTTATTTTATTCATCGTTTGGAACTGCGGTTGTTTCCCGGACGTGCGCCACAAGTGCGCTACCGGGCTTTGGAAAATTATTTAAACGACCAAGGCATCACAAGGCCGGACATCAAGGACGTTTTCCGCGCTGTCGTCGAAATTCGCCGCGCCAAATTACCCGACCCGGCCGTTACCGGAAATGCCGGAAGTTTTTTCAAAAATCCGGTGGTCGGCCGTGAACACTACGACCGGTTGGCACAAGCATATCCCGGCCTACCCGCCTATCCCGCAGGAAACGACCGTATAAAAATACCCGCCGGATGGCTGATCGACCGGGCCGGCTGGAAAGGATTCCGTGAAGGCGATGCGGGCGTGCATCCCAAGCAAGCCCTGGTGCTGGTGAATTATGGCAATGCTACGGGATTTCAAATCTACAAACTGGCCCAGCGTATTATGGCCGACGTATTCGACCGCTACGGCATATCGCTGGAACCCGAAGTACGTATTATTCGAAATGCTGCAAAACAAAACCGATGAATTCCACCGATGACCTGAAATTTGTCCGTCCGCGCAATGAGTTGGTGGCCACGCTCCGGGCCAAAGGCATTACCGACCCGCGTGTGCTGGATGCCATTGCACGGGTTCCGCGCCACCGCTTTGTGGATCCGTCTCTGGAACGCTTGGCCTACGAAGACCGGCCTTTGCCCATAGGCAACGAACAGACCATTTCGCAACCCTTTACGGTGGCTTTTATGACCCAATTGCTCGATGTGCATCCGGGCATGAAGGTGTTGGAAGTGGGCACGGGCTCGGGATACCAAACGGCTGTTTTGCTGGAACTGGGTGCGCGTGTGTATTCGGTGGAGCGCATCAAGGAATTGGCCGAAGAAGCCAAGGTGCGGCTCGAAAACTTGGGTTATTTTCCCGAACGCATTGTTTATGGCGACGGCTATGCGGGCCTGCCTGTGTTTGCACCCTTCGACCGGATTATCGTTACGGCCGGGGCGCCCTATGTTCCGCCCGCCCTGACCGAACATTTGGCCCCGGGCGGCCTAATGGTCATCCCCGTGGGGCAAGGGGTGCAGGAAATGCTACGTATTGAAAAGGATGCCGAAGGCCGCTTGCATACACGTTCGTATGGTGAATTTACGTTTGTGCCGTTGAAGGGGGGGAAACAATAAGTCCGCTTTACCATTGACACAAAAAACCCGCCAAAAAGGCGGGTTGAAATATTTATTGACGGAAATTAATATCCCAAATTCGGCCGGTTGTCTTTGATTTTGGCTTTGTCTTTGAGGGCTGTCAGGATGCGGTTGAGCACATTGTTGCTCTCCTTGCGTTTCAGTTGGGCCACATAGGGATAATAGCTGTCCAATTCGGTTGCGGGCGTAATTTTGGTGGGACTTACCACAAAGGCACCGTATTCGCCGCGAATGGGATCGGAAATTTTGCCTATGGGCGTCACAAAGGCCACGGCCACCACCACGGGTTCCTTGCCCATGCCGGGAATCATAGGCGCGTCCAAAGTAACGTCTTCCACATGGCCCTTTTGCCCGCCGCTATTTTTGGCAATTTCGTCAAGCGAAGCGCCTTTGAGTTTGTCCTTGATGTAGGCGAATTTCTTTTGTTTGAGCAAAATGGGTTTGACCAATACCGAAGCTTCGGCCACAGGCATGGGGCCTTCGGGTGTTCCGCCGGTGTATTGCACTACCACGTAGCCGTCTTTGGTTTCGAAACGGCGCACATCGCCCACTTTTGTTTTTTTGTTGTAGAGCCAACGCACCAATTCGGGTTGTTCGCCCAAACCGGGGAGATTAGCTTCGTAGCGGAATATTTTTTTGACGGGCATAACGGCCTTGCCTTTGGCCTTGGCGGTTTTGTTCAGGTCGCCGTCTTTGATGGCTTGTTGTGTAAACAACGCCACTTGGGCATAAATGCTGTCGATGGTGGTTTCGCTGGGCTCAACGTCCTTGTTTAGCTCGGCCAATTTGATAAGCGCGGTTTTGTCCTTGCTTAATTTATCCACCCGGATAATATGGTATCCAAAGCGGGTTTTGGCAATACCGATGTCGCCTTTCTTGTGAGTAAATACGAATTCGCTGAACGGTTCCACCATTTTGCCAAAGGAGAAATCTTTGTAGGTTCCGCCTTGGGGCACCGAAGCTTTGTCGTCGGTATATTCTTTGACCAAATCGGCGAATTTCGAAGGGTTTTTCTTGACCACTTGCAACAAGCTGTCGGCCAATTTTCGGGCTTCGTCCTCGCTACGCGTTACGCCGGGGATGCCGGTGCCTTGGTAGGAAATTAATATATGCGAAGCATCGGCGGTTTTGGGGACGCCGTCTTTGCGATCAACGATTTTGTAAACAAAGAATTTGTCTTTACGCAAAAAGGGGCCGAAAACTGCGCCTTTGGGTAGTTTTTGGAGTGTGTCGGCAATGTCTTTGGGTAGTTCGTCGGCCGTAAACCAACGAACGGGTTTATACCGGTCGCTGTATTTTTTGACAAAAGCGTCGGCATCGGCGGTATTA
>JALWYR010000246.1 GCA_027003085.1 Flavobacteriales bacterium | reverse complement strand
GAATATGAATTTGAGCAAGATATTTTTCATAATCAACAATTTTTTGAAATTAATAACCCGGATTTTGACGCAAATTCGGATTTACCGACAAGGCATTGGGCGGCAAGGGGAACAACTTACGATAGTCGTCCACGCCGGTTCCGTTGGGGTCGTTGCCTTTGAAAGGCCACAGGTAGGAACCCGAAGTAAAATATCCGTAACGTATCAAATCGGTGCGACGCAATCCTTCCCAATAGAGTTCACGCGAACGTTCGTCGAGCACAAAATCGAGGGTTAAATCGGCGGCGGTGATATTTCCGCTACTATCGCCGTAGGCACGCTCGCGCAACTCGTTGATTTTGTCCACGGCTGTGGCCACACTTCCTCCACCGCCTCGCAAAACGGCCTCGGCATAATTGAGGTAGATTTCGGCCAACCGGATGAGCGGCAGGTCGGTATCGACAAAGTTGCCCGAGGGGTCGCTGCCGGGCGTGCCGTCGGATTTGATGTTTTTGAATTTGGTTACGGCGTAACCGTCGTTAAAATTAGTGACATCGGAAATTTCCAAGCTTTGTCCCTGGGTGAAAAACATAGCCCGGCTGTCGGAATGGAAGGGCTGAATCACGTAGGTCAAGTTGCCCAAATCCATTTCCACATAGTAGGTTCCGTCGGCCGGGATGGCAATATTTGCCCCACCGGGTTCGAGGGTGCCGTCGGCGCCGTTGTCGCCATAGTTTTGTCCCCAATCCTCATTGTAGCGGAATTTGATTTCGCCTGCTGTCAGTTCCACATAAACGGCATAGCGGTTTCCGCCCAAATCGTGCATTTCCACATCGGGGCCGGTCCAACCGTTGGGCACCGAACTACCCACAATGCCCCAATCGGAAAGCGGGCCCAGGGCATTGTTGAGCGCCGTAAGGTCTACACTGAATTTGTTGACCAAATTTTTGGTGGTGCGCAAGCCATACCAACCGCCGTTGATACCGAAATCGGACGGATTCATTTGTCCGCCCACGGCGGCATGCACCAAAAAAGTGGTGCCGCCCCAGGTTTGAGAATGCAAGCCGTCGAAGTTCAAACCGAAAATAATTTCGTTTTGTGCTCCGTTGGTATTGTTATCAGCCAAGAACAATTCATCGTAGGCCGAGCCGTTGCCATTGGCATCGTTGGTATTGATGCTGTATGTGGAATTCATCACTTTTTGGGAATAGACCACGCAATCATCGTAGCGCGGTGTGCCGATAAAACTCTCGGCATTCAAATACAGGCGTGAGAGCAAAGCCCATGCCGCCACGCGGTCAACCCTTCCGTATTCGTTGGCGCCGCTGGGTTTGAGCTTGTCCTGGATGTCCAATAATTCATTTTCGACAAAATCGAAAATTTCCTGCCGCGATGCCTGTTGGGGTAAGTCGGTGGTTACGGTGGTAACCAATGGGACGCTGCCATAAAGATCCATCAGATTATAGTAGGCATAGGCCCGGATAAAACGTGCTTCGGCAATGAAAGATTTCACTTCGGGGTCATCGGCCAGGGCTTGTGCATTTTCGATAAACGAATTGGCGAACGAAACCGTTTGGGCTAAGCGGTAATACATGGCATCGGTAAAGTCGTTGCCTGCGGCCCAATACATACCGTGCAAATCCTGCAAACCCGGGTCGCCCCAAGCAATAACGGCATGGTCGGTGGTGAGTTCGTTAAGGTTGAACAGCATCCGGCTGAATTGCGAAAAACCTTCGTCGATGTCCGAAATATCGGGTTGGCCGGCGGGCCCTTGCTGCCCGGTCAGTGCCAAGCTGGCATACACCTTGGCCAAGGCACGTTTGGCCTGCTCGGCATTGGCAAACACATCCTTTTCGGTAAAGCTGTCCGGGTCGATCGGATCCTGATTCAAATCTTTATGACAAGCCGATAGTCCTAATCCCATGGACAATATTAACAGGTAAAAATATAGGCGTTTCATCTTTTCCGGTTTTAATATTTTACACTTAATCCGAAGGTAAACATCCGCGGACGCGGATAGAAGTTATTGTCGATACCGCCGGCAATTTCGGGATCGATTCCGCGGTAACGGGTTAGCACGGCCACATTTTGAATGGCGGCAAACATGCGCAAACGCATATGCTTGTAGATTTCCGGAAAACGGTAACCCAAGGTGATGTTATCCACCTTGAAAAACGATGCATCTTGCACGTAATAGTCGCTCAGCAGATTGGTTTCGGTATAGTTTTGAAAATGCGTGTTGTAGTAATCGGTATGGATATTGGTCAGGAAAGGCCGTCCGGTCAGGTTGGCCGGAATGGATTTGCTGCTGGCAACGTTGTTATACATATAATTGCCGATACTGGCCCGGGTGCTTACCGACAAATCGAAGCGTTTGTAGCGTAGGGACGTGCTCAATCCCATCAACACATCGGCATAGGGGTCTTTGAACAAATATTTGTCGTCGCTATTTATCACCCCGTCGCCGTTGCGATCCACATACACGCCTTCGATGGGCCGGCCGTCGGCGTCGTAAACCTGCTGATAGACATAGAAACTATAAGGTGCGGCACCTTCGGTGTGGCGTTGCACCGTGTTGCCCACGCCGCCTTCGATGCCGCCTACTTCCTGGTCGAAGGGCATGTAGGTAATTTCGTTATGATTGATGCCCAGGTTGTAGTCCACACGCCAACGCCAGTCGGGTTTGCGCACCAAATAGGCGCCCAATGTGAGTTCCCAACCGCGGTTGAGCATGTTGCCCACATTCTTTTCGACCCGGTTGCCGAAATTGGTAAACGGATCCACCAGCGCCCAAATGATCAAATCGTCGGTTTGTTTCCTATACCAGTTCAACGAACCGAACAAACGGTGTTCCCACAGCGAAAAGTCTAAACCCACATTGGTGGTTTTGCCCACTTCCCAACGCAAATCCTTGTTGACCGGTTCGGGCCGGTAGGTTTGGTAGAAGGTGTTCCCGAACTGATACCCGGCCGTGGAGGTGCTGATTTGATAACGGGTCAGGTATTTGTAGGGCGCCAATCCGTTTACATTACCCACGGCGCCATAGCCCAAGCGAAGTTTCAGTTCGTCGAAGGGGGAGTTTTCCATAAATTTTTCCTTGTGGATATTCCAGGCCAGGGCAAAAGACGGGAACAAGCCCCAACGGTTACGCGGGTTGAGCAAGGACGAAGCATCGGCACGCAAGGAAGCCGTGAGCAGATATTTTCCCCGGTAGCCGTAATTCAGACGGGTAAAATAGGACAGCAAAACCTCGCGCGAAAGGTCGATTTTGTTATAGTCCGGATTCCCGTGCTGGAAAGCATAATCGTCGTAGAAATCGCTCGAATAATCGAACATTTGGTAGGAATAACCCGCCATCCATTTCAGTGTGTGGTTTTTTAGCCCGGGTTGATAGGTGATGTAGGTATTGAGCAATTTGTTGGTTTGGGCATTCTTGTAATAATTGTGTATGCCTTGCCAGGATGCGTCGGAGGTGGGCATTTGGGCCGATACGATGGTATGCCCTTTGCTAAACGAACGGTCCCACCCCACATTCAGCGTGGCCGTAAGGGCCTTGAAAAAGGGCAAGCGGAAATCGGCCTTGGCATTGCCGATAAAGCGTTTGATGTAGGCATAATCGTCGGTCAGCTCCACCAGGGCCACCGGATTGGTGGGGGCCAAATTGTATTGGAGGTTGGTGTTGGGGTCGATCCAGGAAAAATAGCCGCCGAAAGGCGACGAAGTGTCATAGACGGGTTGGGTGGGATCGAACACGATGGCGGCACCGATGGCGCCGCGGTTGCCAAAATGATTGACCGTATAGTTCCCTTGGGCGTTGAGCTCCAAACGGAGGTTTCCTTTCCAAAATTCGGGAACAAGATTCAAGGCCAGGGTGGAACGTTGGAAATTATCGTTCCGCAGGATGCCGTCGTGATCCAAATGGCCCAAGGATAGTCGCACCGGAACGCCCCATAGCCGTCCCGTGGCATTGAAATGATGATCCACCCCGTTGGCCGGACGGAAAATTTCGCGTTGCCAATTGGTGGAGGCATCGCCCAAAAGCGCTATGGCCCGGGCATCGCCGGTGTCGTTGACCAATTGGCGGAACTGCAAGCTGTTCATCACGGGCACAAAGGACACGGGCATGGAACCGGTGTATTTGACCGAATAATCGAAGTGGAAACCTTTGCCTTTGGCTTTTTTGGTGGTAATGAGAATCACGCCGTTGGCCGCCCGGGCACCGTAGATGGCCGTGGCCGAGGCATCTTTGAGCACCACGATGCTTTCGATGTCGTTCGGGTCGATGGCGTTGAGCGGGTTACGTTCGCCACCTATGCCGCGGCCCAGCGGAATACCATTGACCACAAACAAGGGTTCGTTGGTCAATGACAAAGAACTAAGGCCGCGAATGTAGATGCTGGCCCCTTCGCCGGGCGCGCCCGAGGGTGCAATGGTGGTAACGCCGGCCACCTTACCGGTGATCAGGTTTTGCACACTGGTAACTTCGCCCTGGGCGAAATCTTTGGGCGTAAGCTTGTCCACCGCACCGGTGAGGTCTTCCTTTTTGGCCGTTCCGTAGCCGATGACCACCACTTTTTTGAGTTGTTCGGCTTGCGGTTGCATACGCAAGTTGATAACCGGGCCGGTAACCGGTATTTCGCGGGTTTTGTAGCCCAGGTATTTAAAAATCAACACCGCTTGGCGAGGCACATCGCGCAGGGTGTATTTTCCGTCGAAGTCGGTTACGGTGCCTTGGCGGGTGTTTTTGACCATCACCTCGACACCCGGCAATGGGTCGCCGGTTTCGGCATCGGTAACCGTTCCGCGCACTACGGCCCATTGGGCTGCGAGCCCCCAGGGGAGGAGCAATGCCAGCAACAGGCCTAACGGTTTGGATTTTTTCATAATCATTTTGTTTTTCGTGTCGGTTAAAAAAACGCCGGTGGGTTTCAAAGGAAAGCGTTCGACCGCACGTCAATTGTAAGTTAGCCGGATTTATTTTTAAATAAACTGACCAATATCATAATTGTCTTACGAAAACGTTTTCGTAACCAAAATTTTTTTGTTTATTTTGCTTCGAAACCCAGCGTTCATTCCAAAAAAGAAAAACATACAAACCGGCACGAACAGAAAATGCGCCAGGGATAGGAGCGGTAATGCGGCGAAGGGGAAGGGCTTGGTTTCGCTGCCGGCGAGGGGGCTCCGAGGCACCGAGGAGACACCGCAGCCGGCCATAGCGAACCGCCCTTGCCCGAGCCGCATTGAAGCGGATAGCCCGGTGGCCGCCTCATGAATACGCCGCAATGCAAACAAAATGCAAACAACATGAAGCAGTGCGGCTCGCATGAATGAGGGCGGGGCGGCCAGGCGCCCAAAAAAATATGACCATGAAAAAACCCACCCTCAAAAGCATTGCCAAGGCCTTGGGCGTGTCGGTGTCCACCGTGTCCAAAGCCCTGAAAAACAGCCCCGAAATAAGTCCGCGAACGCGTGAACGGATTTTGGAATACTGCCGCCTGCATCAATACGAACCCAACCGGATGGCCCTGGGACTGCGCCACCGGCGTACGGGCATTATCGGGGTGATTGTGCCGCAAACGGGACATTATTTTTTTTCGCGCGTAATCACCGGCATCCAAAAGGTGGCCGAGGCGGCGGGTTACCGGGTGCTCATTGCGCACTCCAACAACGAAAGCCGGGCCGAACGGGAACACCTGCAACTGCTGGCCAACGGCTATGCCGACGGCGTGCTCCTCACACTGGCCAAAGAAACGCTCCAAAAGGGCGATTTCCGTCATTTTTTGCCTTGGATTCAACGGGGATTTCCGCTTGTATTTTTCGACCGCTATCCCGAAAAACTGCCCGTCAGCGCCGTGATTATCGACGACACCGAAGCCGGCCGGCGGGCCACCGAACACTTGCTCCGCATGGGCAAACGGCGGCTTGCGCTCATTAGCACGCCCGTATATCTTTCGGTGGGCTACCGGCGGGAGTTGGGTTTTCGCAAGGCGTTGAACGACAATGGTTTGCCGGTGGACGAAAACCGTATCCTTCGCATCGACGAACGCCGGCCGCTCGGGGAGCAAATCCGTGGACTTTTCCGGCAAACTCCCCCACCCGACGGCATTTTTGCGGTGAACGAGCAATATGCGGCCATTGCGCTAAACCTGGCCCACGAAACGGGCATGAAAATTCCTGCCGAGCTGGCGGTGATCGGCTTTTCGGACGGCATTATTGCCCGGCACACCTATCCACGGCTAAGCACGGTGGTGCAGCACGGATTCCGCATGGGCCAAACGGCGGCCGAGTTGTTGCTGGCGCAAATCGAGGCCGATGAACTCCCGCCCAAACCGCAGATCAAAATCATCGACACGGGCTTGGTGGTGCGCGGTTCCACGAGTGCCTATCCGGTGGAAAGGTTGTAGTATTTTCAGGGCGCCTCCCCGCACAAGTTCACGCCTGCCGCATCGTTTCACTTCGTTCACGCTGCGGCGCGTTCACTTGGCGGGGCCGGGCTGTCCGCTTAAATTCGCCTCGGGCTGCACCGGCATTTCGGCGCCTGCGGCGCCCCCGCGGTGCGTGGGGCTTCCTGCTGGTCGCCTCCGCCCGCGGGAAAATGCGCGGGCAGCCCGTCGGCTCATACCGCTCCCATCCCTGGCGCGATTGCCTGAAATCCGATTACAAAAAAATTTTTACCTTTGTTACCGGGTTTCATAGGAAAACGTTCCGCACACCGGACATAATACATTTATGTCCGAAGTAGTTTTTTAATCGCATCTGCCTTGATGCATCAAATCGTGCGGAATGGAAAAAAAATATCTTACTACCGGACAAATCCTCAACATGAGTGTAGGATTTTTGGGCATTCAGTTCGGCTTTGCCCTGCAAAATGCCAACGTAAGCCGGATTTTCGAAACCCTGGGCGCCAAAATCGAGCAAATTCCCATCCTTTGGATTGCGGCGCCGCTTACCGGACTGGTGGTGCAACCGGTGATCGGTTACCTGAGCGACCGCACATGGACACGGCTGGGCCGGCGCCGTCCTTATTTCCTGGCCGGCGCCATCATGGCATCGCTGGCCTTGGTGGCCATGCCCAATGCCACGGCGCTATGGATGGCTGCCGTTTTGCTGTGGATTATGGATTTGTCTATCAACGTGTCCATGGAACCCTTCCGGGCCTTTGTGGCCGACAACTTGCGCGACGAACAACGCACCAAAGGATTTCTGGCCCAAAGTTTTTTCATCGGACTGGGAGCCGTAATCGGTTCGCTTTTGCCTTGGGCGTTGGAACACCTGTTCCATGTGCCCAACACGGCTCCGCCGGGGCATATTCCTCCCACCGTTAAAATCGCCTTCTACACCGGCGCCGTGGTGTTTTTGGCTGCCATTCTGTGGACCGTTTTTACTACCACCGAATACCCGCCCGAAGAACTCGCCGCCAACAAACAAAACACGCCTGAACCCGAACCTGCCGAACAAAAGCAATTTTACACGGCCGCCTTGGTGCTCGGAGCGCTGGGTGTAGCCATCGTGGGCTCCAATTCAACCTATTGGCAAGATTGGGGAATCTATCTGCTGGGCACCGGTTTGGTGGTGGCTGCCATCCTGTTCTATGCCGGCGGTTTGCTACGAAACCTCCGCCCGGGAAACGCTTTGGTAAACATCGCCTCCGACATGCTTCGCATGCCCCGCACCATGCGCCAATTGGCCTGGGTGCAATTTTTTACCTGGTTCGGGCTCTTTGCCATGTGGATTTATACTACGGCTACTGTTACACGCCACATCTATCTCACCACCGACACTTCGAGTGCCGCCTACAACGAAGGCGCCAACTGGGTGGGCGTGTTGTTCACCGTCTACAACGGCATTGCCGCCCTTGTGGCCGTTGTGGGCCTTCCTCAACTGGCCCGTTTAACCGGACGTAAACGCACCCATGCCTTCTCGTTGACGCTGGGCGCCCTGGGACTGATGGCCTTTTTGGTGATTCGCGACCCCAAGGCCCTGCTTATTCCCATGGTGGGCGTGGGCATTGCCTGGGCCTCCATACTTTCCATGCCCTATGCCATGCTGGCCCGGGTGTTGCCGGCCCATAAGATGGGCTACTACATGGGGGTGTTCAACTTTTTTATTGTCATCCCCCAACTGATTGCCGCCACGGTTTTGGGGCTTACGGTCAAAAAACTTTTCCACGGCGACCCGCTCTATGCGCTTGTGTTGGGCGGTATATCCATGCTGCTTGCGGCCTTGCTAACCCTCAAAGTGGACGACAATGCCCGGTAAAGCCATTATTTTCGACCTGGACGGCGTCCTGACCGATACGGCCCGCTATCACTACCTTGCCTGGAAAAGCATAGCGGACGAATTGAACATTCCGTTCGACAAGGAACTGAACGAACAACTCAAAGGCGTTAGCCGGCAAAAATCCTTGGACATCATCCTTCAAAATGCCGGATTGCATTTGAGCAATGAACAAAAAACAAAGTTGCTGGAACAAAAAAACCGGCTTTATCTGCAATTCATTGCCAAATTGGGCCCTAATGACCTTTTGCCCGGCATCGAACAACTTCTAACCACCTTGAAAAAACAAAACATTCCCATGGCTGTGGGTTCGGCCAGCAAAAATGCCCGGCGTGTTTTGGACTCCTTGCAAATCACTCTTTTTTTCGATGCCATCGTGGACGGGCATGCGGTAAGCCGTCCCAAACCGCATCCCGAAGTTTTCCTCATGGCCGCGCGTATGCTGAACATCCCACCCGGCCATTGCATCGTGGTCGAAGATGCCCGCGCCGGTATCCTGGCCGCCAAAAGGGCCGGTATGAAAGCCATTGCCGTGGGCCCGCCGGAACACTTTCCCGAAGCCGATGCCACCGTTCCCGGTACCCGGTGGCTAACCTATGATTTTTTAAAAACATTCCTATGAAAAAACATAAAAAACCACCCATCGACCTCCATCCCTGGAAAATCATCACCCGCAGGTTCGACCCCGAATTTATTCCGGCCTACGAAAGTATTTTCAGCATAGGCAACGGTTATATGGGCCAAAGGGCCAATTTCGAGGAGGATTATTCGGGCCCGCACCTGCAAGGAACCTATACCGGTGGAATTTATTACCCCGACAAAACCCGTGTGGGCTGGTGGAAAGTGGGTTATCCCGAATATTTTGCCAAAGTGCCCAATAGCCCCAATTGGATTGGCATACACATCAAAGCCGGAGACGAAATTTTGGACCTTTTCCAAGGCCAAGTATCCGATTTCAGGATGGAATTGGACATGCAACGCGATTTGCTTATCCGTGAATTTAGTTTTCGTTTTCCTTCGGGAAAAATATTGCGCATACAAAGCCAAAGGTTCATTAGCATGCATACCAAGCCTCTGGGGGCAATCCGTTATCAAATCACTTCCATCAATTTCGATGGCGAAATTCAGGTTGCTCCATACATCGATGGCGGCATAAAAAACAGCGATGCCAACTACGGCGAATATTTTTGGGACATACGTCAAATAATTTCCGGCCCCGGAAACGATGTTTACGTTACGGCCGAAACCCGTAAAACAAAGTTTGGCGTATGCACGGGCATGCTCAATCGATTTTATCTTAACGGCCAAAGCATTCACCCGGAAAAATCCATTTCGGAATCCGGTAAAAAAATCGCCTACAATTATCATTTTAAACTTCATCCCGGCGACGAACTCGTTTTGGAAAAATATGCTGCGGTAACCCATACCTTAGATATTCCTTATGATCGATTGCATCCCGAAAGCCGGAAAATCCTGGAAAAAGCAGCCGGCGAAGGTTGGGAAAAACTCTTGAACCAACACGTTGAAAGCTGGAAAAAAATCTGGCAGATGTCCGACATACAAATCCAAGGCGATACGGCCGCCCAGCAAGGCATTCGTTATAATATTTTGCAACTGAACCACACCTACACAGGTCATGACCCGCGACTCAACATCGGCCCCAAAGGATTTACGGGCGAAAAATACGGCGGAGGAACCTATTGGGACACCGAGGCCTTTTGTTTGCCCTTTTACTTGGGAACCAAAAACAAAAACGTGGCCAAAAACCTGCTCCTTTATCGCTACCGCCACCTGCCCAAAGCCATCGAAAACGCCGAAAAATTGGGCTTTAACGGCGGTGCCGCACTCTACCCCATGGTTACTATGAACGGCGAGGAAAGCCACAACGAATGGGAAATTACCTTCGAAGAAATTCACCGCAACGGCGCCATTGTTTATGCTATCTACAACTATGTCAACTATACCGGCGACGAAAGCTATATTCGCGACTACGGAATGGAAGTTATGATTGCCATAGCCCGCTTTTGGGCCCAACGGTTTAGTTTTTCACAGGCCAAAAAGAAATATGTCCTGCTGGGTGTAACCGGACCCAATGAATACGAAAACAATGTGAACAACAACTGGTACACCGCCTACATTGCCCGTTGGAATTTGGAATATACGCTCGATTGGATAGAACGGCTACGCATTGAACACCCCGAACATTGGCGGCGCATTGAACAAACCACCGGCATCCGGCCCGATGAAATTCAATATTGGCGCGAACTCACCGGAAATATTTATTTCCCCTACGATGAAGAACATCAAATTTTCCTCCAACAAGACGGATTTCTGGACAAAGAAATTCGTCCAGCTTCAAGCATTCCGCACGAACAGCGCCCCATCAATCAACACTGGTCGTGGGACCGGATTTTGCGTTCCTGTTTTATTAAACAAGCCGATGTGCTGCAAGGCATGTATTTTTTCGAAAATCATTTTACGCGCAATACACTAAAACGGCATTTCGAGTTTTACGAACCGCTCACCGTCCACGAATCCTCCCTTTCGCCTTGCGTTCATGCCATTTTGGCTTCGTCATTGGACAAAGACGACAAGGCCTATGAACTCTATCTGCGCACCGCCCGCCTGGATTTAGACGACTACAATGCCGAAGTGCACGAAGGCCTCCACATCACCAGCATGGCCGGCACTTGGTTGGCCGTGGTGCAAGGTTTTGGCGGTATGCGCAGCTTCGACGGCCGGCTTTCGTTCCGGCCCAAA
>JALWYR010000245.1 GCA_027003085.1 Flavobacteriales bacterium | reverse complement strand
TGCCCGATGATGTTTACCGACAAGCCAAGGCCGCCATCGATGATTTTGCCGGAACGGGTGTTTCGGTGCTTTCGGTATCGCACCGGAGCAAGGAATATGTCGAAGTGATGGAAAAGGCCCGTTCGCTGGTCAAGGAATTGATGGGCTTGGACGATGATTTCGAAGTGTTATACTTGCAAGGCGGTGCCAGTATGCAATTCCTGCAAATACCCTACAACCTGATGCGCACCAAGGCCGCTTATTTGGACACGGGCACCTGGGCGAGCAAAGCCATCAAAGAAACGCGCTATTTCGGGCAAACGGCCGTGGTGGCATCTTCGGCCGACCGCCAATACCGTTACATCCCCAAAGATTACGACATTCCGGCCGATGCGGATTATTTTCATATCACCACCAACAATACCATTTACGGCACGCAAATGCACCGGATTCCCGAAAGTCCTGTTCCCATTGTAGCGGACATGAGTTCCGACATTTTCAGCCGCCGGATGGATTTTAACCGTTTCGGCCTGATTTATGCCGGTGCGCAAAAAAATATGGGGCCTGCCGGTGCCACCTTGGTAGCCGTTCGCAAGTCATTGTTGGGCAAAACGGGCCGCGAAATTCCTACGATGATGGATTACCGCACCCACATTACCAAGGGAAGCATGTTCAACACGCCGCCGGCTTTTTCGGTGTTTGTGGTCATGCTCACGCTGGAATGGGTTAAGCGTCAGGGCGGCATTGCGGCTATGGAACAGCGCAACGAAGCCAAGGCCAAACTGCTGTATGACGAACTGGATCGCAATCCGCTGTTCATACCCTTGGTGGACAAGGAAGATCGCAGCCGTATGAACGTTACCTTTGTGCTATCGGACGAAGGCCTGCAAGAACGTTTCGACCGCATGTGGCAGGATGCAGGCATTGTAGGACTCAAAGGCCACCGCAGTGTGGGCGGTTACCGTGCTTCGCTCTACAATGCGTTGCCCGTCGAAAGCGTGCAAGTGCTGGTGGATGTGATGAGGGAGTTGGAGCGAAGGGGGTGATTATGATATTATTTCGATTGGAAGCTCCGCTTTGGCGGGGCTTTTTTTGTAGCAAATATTTTTTTATCTTTGTTGTGTAAACTTGTATAAGGTTGTTTAAGGATATGAAAAAATATTTATCCATTAGTCAAGCGGCGGAGATTTTGGGTGTAAGTCCGGAAACACTTCGCCGGTGGGATAAAAACGGCAAATTTCGTTCCTTGCGTCATCCGATAAATAATTACAGGGTGTATTCCGAAGAACAAGTAAAGCGTTTTTTGAATGAATTTCAATTGGAAATTCCTTATCCTCAGGAAGCATCCCATAAAACGCTACCTCAACCCTTTTTTCAAACCGAGTATGGGAAACTATATCATTACGATGCCATCAAGTTTTTAAAACAATTGGAAAGCGATTCTATTGATTTGATATTTGCAGACCCTCCGTATAATATTAAAAAAGCCGAATGGGACAGTTTTTCCAGTCAAAAAGAATATGTGGAATGGAGTATGGAGTGGATAAAGGAGGCGCATAGGGTTTTGAAAAGAACCGGTTCATTGTATGTTTGCGGATTTTCGGAGATTCTCGCAGATATAAAGTGGGCGGCAACACCCTTGTTCAAAGGTAGCAAATGGCTTGTTTGGTATTACCGGAACAAAGCCAATTTAGGTAACGACTGGGGGCGTTCGCACGAGAGTATAATCCACTTCCGCAAATCAAAGGATTTTATTTTTAATATCGATGAGGTTAGAATCCCATACAATAAGCATACATTAAAGTATCCCAAAAGGTCCCAAGCGCAAACCTCCCAATATGCCAATGGAAAGAAAAAAGATTATGTGTGGGAACCAAATCCGCTTGGCGCCAAACCCAAAGATGTATTGGAAATTCCTACGCTTTCTAATGGCTCGTGGGAAAAGAAATATCCTCATATTACTCAAAAGCCCGTAGAATTATTAAGACGAATTATTTTGGCATCATCCAATCCCGATAGTATTATACTCGACCCTTTTGGTGGTTCGGGAACAACTTACGCAGTTGCCGAAGCATACGGAAGGAAATGGTTGGGAACCGAACGGGAATTGGATTACTGCAACATAATAAAAGCCAGATTATCGGACAGGGAGCATATTTCGAGAATTGCTCTTGGAAAAGATGAGATAAGTGCCATTAAACGCAGGGTAAAACTACGTGGTTAATAATTTTTCCAAGTCATTTGTAATAAGTTCGGAAAATCGTTTCATATGATTTGAATATGGCGCTTTGCCGGCATTCGGTGGTGGATCCAAATAATAGATTCCGTCCAATTGGGTTAGAAAAGTGGAATACACCATAAACAACCCGGATACAAGAGTAAAGCTAATGTTGTTTGATGATTTTCGTTGAACATCATTCAAGAAGATACCAATAAATTTTTGAGGATGATTCAAGAATCGTTCAATCAATATTTTGTCAATAAAAATTTTTCCCATTCTGTCCTTTGAAGTGGTTTTTACCGATACGACGATTTCATTTTCGTCGAGAAATGTGGAAGTGGATTTGACCGATTTATATGGCGATAGTATTAAATCCGTTTCACATTTATATGTTTTGGTTCCTTCATCCGTTTGATATGGAATCTGCAAAACAATATGTTTGTTGGCCACACCGATTTCGGTAAAAATGACTTTGATTAATTCCTCAAATCTATTTCCTACGTGTTTCCTTGCACTGTTAGGATTGACCAGCAAGTCCAGACCTGCACCGATTGCTTGTTGGATAGTGTAAAGCGTGCGGTCAATAATATTCTTTTGTTCGGTATTAATTTTATTACCGTTTTTTATTTTAAGAAATATGTTTTGTAGTTGTTTTAAGTTTGATTCAAAATCATCAACATTACCAATGAAAAGTTTTTGATTTATTGGACGGATGAATTTCTTTGTTCCCGCAATATCACTGGTGTAAATGATGTAATCATTTTTTTGGAATGAGTCGCTTAAAACATTGGGCAGGTATTGTAGGATACGGGTTGTTAATTGACCGAATTCATCCAAATTGGTTTTTGTAGTTTGTAAATCTTTGTCCAGCGGTTTCATGTTGTTATAAGGTGATTATTTTATGTTCAATTCATATTTGTCATGCACAAAAAACGAATTACTCCTCCCTTACCGTATCTTTTTTACGTTGGTTTTTGACCAAACTGTCCAAATGCAACCTGCCCACATAGACCAAAACGCTGTCGGTGGAGCGCAGCAAGGGTTTTTGCCAGCGGGAACCTTGGGCATAATCTTCGGGTAATACGGGAAAACGTTGCTGCACACTGTCGATTAATTTGAATAGCAGGCCCAAAATGAGCAGATATTTAACGGCCGACAAAGCGGCGCCGCTCAGCCGGTTGGCCCAACCCAGTCCGGCGGCTTTAAGCAGTTTGTCCAGTAGGCGGGATATAAGCGCCACAATGATCAAGGTGCCCAAAAAAACCGTTAGATAAGCCGTCCACCGCAGTCCGCCGGGGCCTAAGTTCAAGTGCTGTCCCAGCCAAGGAATCAACTGTTCCGAAAAACGGGCAGCCAAAAACACTGCCGCCAACAGACCGGCAAACGAAAGCAACATGTGAACCAGTCCTTTACGGAATCCCAAATAAAGTCCGTAAGCCAAAGCCGATAGAATAATAAGGTCGAGAATGTGCATAACGGTTTGGAAATATGGCGGAATCTTCCTTACATTTGTTTCCAAATTTACGGAAATTATGAAAAAACTCCTTTTTATCGTAGCAGGAATACTATTGTTGACGTCATGCCATATGTTTCACGGGCATAAAGCCGACGGAAAAACCGGTGCCACCAAATTGGTAAACACCTTGATATATGAGCAAGAACGCAAACACTTCAAATCGGTCAAGCAATTGACTTTCGGCGGCGATAATGCGGAGGCCTATTGGAGTTTTGATGATAAAAAACTTGTTTTCCAGGCCCGCAATCCGCGATGGAATGTGCCTTGTGATCAAATCTTTGTAATGGAGGCCGATAAACCCTTGGACAGCGTTCACATGCCCAAAATGGTCAGCACCGGCAAGGGCCGAACCACATGTAGTTATTTCCTGCCGGGCGACACTTTGGTTCTGTATGCTTCCACCCACGAAGGTGATGCTGCTTGTCCGCCCGAACCCGAGAAAAGCAAGGATACTTATGTTTGGCCCATTTATCCTACCTACGATATTTATGTAGCCGACCTGAACGGAAATATTGTCAAAAAACTGACCGACGAACCCGGCTACGATGCCGAGGCCACCGTGTCGCCCCAAGGCGATAAAATCGTTTTCACGTCCGACCGCAGCGGCGATTTGGAGCTCTATGTGATGGACATCGACGGTTCCAATGTGCGCCAACTCACCCACGATTTGGGCTACGACGGAGGGGCCTTTTTCTCACCCGACGGCAAGCAAATCGTTTTTCGCGCTTCGCGACCCAAAACACCCGAGGAAATCAAAAAATACAAGGATTTGTTAGCCCAACATTTGGTGGAACCTTCCCACATGGAAATTTTCGTGATCAATACCGATGGAACGGGCCTGCGTCAAGTAACCCACCTTGGCGGAGCCAATTGGGCGCCCTTTTTCCACCCTTCGGGCAAAAAGATTATTTTTTCGTCCAACCACAAAACCGGCACCATTCCGTTTAACCTTTATATGATTAATGTGGACGGAACCGGACTGGAACAAATCACCTACGACGGGGTTTTCGATGCTTTTCCCATGTTTTCCTACGACGGCAAAAAATTGGTGTTCGGTTCCAACCGCAACAACAACGGCACGCACGATACCAATCTTTTCATTGCCGAGTGGAAAGATTAACCGGAATTGATTTCCGTGTATAATTTCCCATTAAGACCGGGATGTTTTGGTAAGCCTTTCAACAACGCCGGAAAATATTTCTAACAGATATTTGTAAGACACTTGAACAAAGGCCTCAAATACAACGTATTCTCTTCTGGAAACTTGTTGTAATCATTCACCTTAATAGGTGAAAATTTTTGAGACCTGCAAATACTTGCGGGTCTTTTTTTATCAATAAATAACAGTTGCTTTAACGGCTTTTATTTGCGGATTCGAGGAATGAATCATCTTTGGGTTTTTAAATAAAAAAGTACATGCCCCGTATTTTTACCATAGTAATATAGATAAAAATATATTTTTTATTTTTCAACAGCCAATTTTCGATAGGGTTTTACGAAAAATGATTATTTTTGCGTGAAACTATTATAAATTCGTTTTTATGAACATCCGTTTTATCGTCCTCCAAGAAACCCTCGGTCGCCGGCCGGTGGAAGTGCCGCCGGTGCCCAAACGCTCCGACATTTTCGAAATAAACGTTTTTAACGACGAAAAACTACGTCAATACGTTGACAAAGCCACCTTCCGGGCCTACCTCCGGGCCAAGGATTCCGACGAAGGCATTTCACGCCAATTGGCCGACAAAATCGCCCAAGCCATGAAGCAATGGGCCATGGAAAACGGCGCTACACACTACACCCATTGGTTTCAACCGCTCACCGGAGCCACCGCCGAAAAACACGACAGTTTCCTCGAAAAACTGCCCGACGGCTCGGCCCTCGAAACCTTTTCGGGCGACCAATTGGCCCAGCAGGAACCCGATGCGTCCAGTTTCCCTTCGGGCGGGCTGCGCAACACGTTCGAAGCCCGCGGCTACACTGCCTGGGACCCCGGTTCGCCGGCCTTTATCTACGGAACCACCTTGTGTATTCCCACCGTGTTTATTTCCTACACCGGCGAAGCGCTCGACTATAAAACACCTTTGCTTCGCTCCAAACACGTGCTCAACGAAGCCGCCGTGCCCGTAGCACAACTTTTTAACCGTAATGTGGAAAAAGTTTATCCCACCTTGGGTTGGGAACAGGAATATTTTTTGGTGGACCGCGCCCTCTATCGCGGCCGCCCCGATTTGATGCTCACCGGACGCACGCTTCTGGGGCATGCACCGGCCAAATCCCAACAACTGGACGACCATTATTTCGGCTCCATACCCGCACGGGTAATGGCCTTTATGCGTGAGCTGGAAATCGAAGCGCTCAAACTGGGAATTCCGGTCAAAACGCGGCACAACGAAGTGGCACCCAACCAATACGAAGTGGCGCCCGTGTTCGAAGAGGCCAATTTGGCCGTGGATCATAACGCCCTGTTGATGGACTTGATGTCCAAATTGGCCCCCAAACACGATTTCGAAGTGCTTTTGCACGAGAAACCTTTTGCCTACATCAACGGCTCGGGCAAACACAACAACTGGTCGTTGATGACCGACACGGGAATCAACCTCCTGGGCCCGGGCGACACGCCCAAACGTAACTTGCGCTTCCTGACCTTTTTTGTCAATGTGATCAAGGCCGTAAACGACCACGAAGAATTGCTGCGTGCTTCCATTGCTTCGGCCGGCAACGACCACCGATTGGGTGCCAACGAAGCCCCGCCGGCCATCATTTCGGTGTTTATCGGCCACCACATGACCCGGGTTTTCAACCAAATCAAAAAGCTGAAAGACGGTAAACTCACCCCGCAAACCAAAACCGAGGTAAAACTCAATGTGGTGGGTAAAATCCCCGAAATTTTGCTCGACAATACCGATAGGAACCGCACATCGCCTTTTGCCTTTACGGGCAATAAATTCGAAATACGCGCCGTGGGCTCCTCGGCCAATTGCGCCGCACCCATGACCGTGCTCAACACCATTGTAGCCCGCCAACTCAAACAATTTATGATCGACTATGAACAGCGCCGTGCCCAAGGTTTGGGCAAAGACGAAGCCATCCTGAACGTTTTGAAGGACTATATCCTGCAATCCGAACGCATTTTGTTCGAAGGCAACGGTTATAGCGACGAATGGAAAGCCGAAGCCCGCAAACGCGGCCTGAGCAATCACCTCACCACTCCCGACGCGCTCAAAGCCACCCTCAAACCCCAATACATTGACTTGTTTGTTTCCCTGGGCGTATTTACCGAAGCCGAAATCCGTTCGCGATATCATGTGCTCTTGGAGCAATACAACAATAAGCTCGAAATCGAAGCGCGTGTATTGCACGATTTGGTTTCCAATCACGTATTGCCCACGGTTTTGGAATACCAATCACGCTTGGCAACCAACATTGCCAACGTCGAAGCCGTTTCCAAGCAATCGGCCGAAACCAATCGCCGTTGGTTCAAGGATTTAAATACCAACATCGAGGCCTTGCAAAAGGGCCTGGAAACGCTCAAAAAGCTATTGGAAAAACTAAATACCACCGATGACGACGAAGCCAAAGCCCGCTTGATTGTCGAAAAAATCAAACCCGCCATGGACGAGTTGCGCACCCATGCCGACGCGCTCGAAATGCAAGTGGACGACGAAATGTGGCCTTTGGTCAAATACCGCGAAATGCTGTTTACGCGTTAGTCGCTGGCATGCTTAAACCGCCTGTGAATCCAGTAGTAAACCTCCGGTTGGCGGCGGATGCTTTCTTCGAGCCGGGCAAAATAACGGCGGGTAATTTCGTTTTCCGGGCACAGGGACGGATTTTCGCAAAGCACTTCCAGGCGGGTCCGGTAATATCCGCGTTTCACCTTGCGAATTTCGGCATACACCACAGGCAAATCGTAGCGGCGGGCTATTTCTTCGGCGCCCGTATGCACCGGAACCGTTTTGCCGAAAAACGTGAGCCAGAGTTTGGCTTTGTGGGGTAGGGGATTCTGGTCGGCGGCAAAGCCATAGGCCATAAGGCGTCCTTCGCGCTGAGCTTCTTCGACATAACGGCGCGCGGCAAAAGTGGGAATAATATCCATCCCGAATTTGTGCCGCGAGCGGAGCATCCATTGTTCGAAAAAGGGATTCGACAGCTTTTTGTAAATGGCCATGCCTTGGTGTTTGAAGTAACCGCCACTGGCCAACGACCATTCCCAATTACCCAAATGACCGGTCATCATCACCACCGAACGCCCTTGATCATAGAAGCGGTTCATCACTTCGGGATTTTCGATCACCCAATGCCGCATCAATGTTTTTTGGCTTACCGTAAAGGTTTTGATCATTTCCAGGAACAAATCCGCCAGGTGCCGGTAAAATTTTCCTTCCAAGCCCCGGCGTTCGGCTTCGGACTTTTCGGGAAAGGCAATGCTCAAATTGCCGCGAACCACTTTGCGCCGGTAACCGGTTATGTAATAAAGCAGCACAAACAGCACATCCGACAAACCGTAAAGCAAGCGGAAAGGCAATGCCGAAATCAACACCAAGGGCGGCATCAAAAAAAGATAGGATAAGTATTGACCAATGCGTTTCACCGGTTCAAAATTACGAAGTTTCTGCGGGTTGGCGATGAATAAAATTCATGATCAATGGATGATTTTATGAGCAAAACCCGGGCGCCTAACCCACCAAGAATTCTTTCGGGTGCGAAATCTATGTAAAAAGTTACCTAGATTTTTTATACATTTGTCATTGTTTAGAACGATTCTAAATAATGAAATTATCCGAACTACGCAAAGGCGAAAAAGCCCGTATTGTTGCTTGTGGCAACAAGTTGCCGCTTAAACTGCTGGAAATGGGTTGCTTGCAAGGGCGCGAAATTCAGTTTCTCTATGCCGCGCCTTGGGGGTCGCCTCGTTATTATCGCATGGGCAAGGACTACATTGCCCTGGATCGTGCCCTGACCGAACATATCGAAATACGCAAAATCCATGAAGCGGAAACAAACCTGGCTGCTCGCAGGTAACCCCAACACCGGCAAAACATCCCTGTTCAACAAATGGACGGGACTACGCAAAAAAACCGGCAACTATCCGGGCATAACCGTCCGGAAACAAACCGGAAACCTGCCTCCGGTGGGCCGGTTGCAAATAACGCTATGGGACTTACCGGGCGCATACAGCATTCATCCGCATTCGCCCGACGAACAAGTGGTTTTGGAAACCCTGCTGGGCCGGAACGGCCCTTTCGATGGCGTTGTGGTGGTGGCCGACGTGCAACATCTTCGCAAAAATCTTTTGCTGCTGAGCGAAATTATGGATTTGGAACTGCCTGTGGTGCTGGTTATCAACATGTGCGACGAGGCCGCCCGCAAAGGTATCCGTATCGACACGCAGGTTATCGAAAAGGAATGGGGCATACCCGTGCTTAGCGCCAGCGCCAAAAACCACACATGCGACCAAACCGCCAACCCGCAAACGCTCGTCGATGCCATGCAACGGGCCCGGCAAATGAAAGCCCGGCGCTTCTTCCCCCACTACAAGTTGGAAACGGCAAACTTCCGCCAATTCATCCAAGCCCATCCGGGTATTAACACTTACCGGCTTTGGCTTCTTTATACCGAACAAAAAGCCCTGCGCGGCAAAGCATCCGGGCCGGAAAAAGACATACCGCCCGTGGAGTCCGAATACAATGCCGTCAAACACCGGCTGCATCGCGAAGTGGTGCTCCGTTACCGCGACATCGGGCGCTTGCTCCGGAAGGCCCACGTCCGGCAACCGGAAATGACCGGGAGCTTAACCGAAAAAATCGACCGGATTTTGTTGCATCCGGTCTTGGGCATACTGATTTTTCTACTGGTCATGGCGGGCGTTTTTCAGGCCGTTTTTACCTGGTCGGCCGCGCCCATGGAATGGATCGACCGCCAAGGATTGCATTTGGCAATGTGGCTACGAAACAGCTTACCCCCGGGCCCGCTGACCGGACTCTTGGCCGACGGCTTGGTGCCCGGGCTCACGGGCGTGCTCATGTTTGTGCCGCAAATCACTTTGTTGTTTCTCTTTATCGGCTTGCTCGAAGAAACGGGCTACATGAGCCGTATTGTTTTTCTGACCGACCGCCTGCTACGGCCCTTCGGGCTTTCGGGCAAGGCCGTGGTGCCGCTGTTGTCGGGAACGGCCTGTGCCGTGCCGGCTGTTTTGGCGGCACGCACCGTGGAAAACGCCGCCCAACGGCTTATCACTATGTTGGTTACTCCCTTTGTTACCTGTTCGGCACGGCTCCCTGTCTATGCCGTGCTCATCGGTTTGGTTATTCCGCAACGCAGTTGGCTGGGCGGTTTGATCAACTTACAGGGCTTGGTGCTGATGGGTTTGTATTTGCTGGGGTTTGGTATGGCGCTGTTGTCGGCATGGATACTCAAACATTTTATTCGTCCGGGCTATCCGGCTTTGTTGATTATGGAAATGCCGCACTACAAGCCGCCCATTTGGCGTAATCTTTTTCACACGCTTTGGGACAACGTGAAGGCCTTCATGCTGGGCGCCGGAAAAATTATCGTGGCTTTTTCGATTATTCTCTGGTTCTTGGGCACGCATGGCGGCGAGCGCTTCCGTCAGGCCGCCCGGCAAGGCGACCCGGCCCTGCAACTGGAACACTCCTACCTGGGCCGCATGGGTAAGGCCATAGAACCGGCCATACGCCCCTTGGGATACGACTGGAAAATCGGTATTGCACTGCTTTCGTCGTTTGCGGCACGAGAGGTATTCGTCAGCACGCTGTCCACCATATACAGCGTTCAAGGCGACGGACGCCAATCATTGATGGAAAAAATGCGCAATGAAACCGATCTGCGCACGGGGAGGCACGTGTTTAGCTTGGCCACAGGACTTTCCTTGCTGATTTTCTATGCCCTTGCCATGCAATGTTTTAGCACCCTGGCGGTGCTACGGCAGGAAACGGGCTCGTGGAAGTGGCCGGCCTTGGTTTTCGGCTATATGACGGGTTTGGCCTATGTGCTTTCGTTGGCCGTTTATCAATTTTTATCTTGATGCTTATGGACTGGCAAAAGGCGGTGGTCTATGTTCTTATGGTTTGGGCGGTGGCGGTTTTGATACTGCATTTTATTGGTCGTAAAAACCGGGAAAAATCCGGTTGTAGCAAGTGTGTTCGCCGGCCTGATAAATGATATGTTTTAAGACCGCTTCAAAACCCTGCGGGTTTTTCCGCGGGCTCCACAAGCCTTCGGGGCGCCGGCGGCGGAATGAAAATTCCGCTGCCGGCGGCGCAAAATTTTGTGTCATGCGGATGTGATGCCCGATGTTACAG
>JALWYR010000244.1 GCA_027003085.1 Flavobacteriales bacterium | reverse complement strand
GCTTTCGAGGTATTTACGCAGGTTGGCGGCTTCGGCCGGGGTGAACCAAATACGGCCGTGCCCCGTGGCGTGGATGTAGGGATAATTGAAAATATCGGGACTGTCGGGTGTTACCACGGCCTGTCCGGGTTCCAAGGCCAGGTCGTTTTGGCGGGCAAAAGCAATCAAGTTGGGCAACGATGTGCGTTGGTTGGCATACCAATCACCGCCACCGCCGTAGTGCAAAAGCGCCAGTTGTTGGGCCACGGTGGGCTTAAATGAGGCGAAGAAAATCAGTAACGTCGAAATAAAGATCCATCGTTTTTTCATGGCGTTGCAGGGTGTAGATTTCGTAGCGGACAGGGCCATTGGTTTCCAGCCGCAGGTTGGTGATTTTCCAACCCTTCCGGTTGTATTTGTTCAAAACCCGGAAATGTTGTTCGGGTTTGTAAACTTTTACTGCACAGGCACGGCAGGTTCCGTTGCGCGATTGAATTCGGTTCATGCTCGGGGTTTGGATTGTTTGGAACGGATGCGCATGTTGATCATTTCCACGGCAAAGGCATAGAAGAAGGCAAAATAGATGTAGCCCTTAGGCACGTGGATATGGAAAGCTTCCACCATGAGCATGGTGCCGATGAGTATCAGAAACGAAAGCCCCAGGATTTGCAGGGTGGGATAGCGAACGATAAAATCGGCAATCAGATTGATGAAAATAAGCATCACCACCATCGAAATAATAATGGCCAATACCATAATGACCATATGCTCGGTAAGCCCAATAGCTGTCAGGATACTGTCGAACGAAAAAACAACGTCCAATAAAATTACTTGGAATACGATGGATGAAAAGTTGATTTTGCGCACCCGGATTTCCTTTTCAGGGTCATTGCCTGCGGTTACTTTTTCGTGAATTTCGGACGTGCTTTTGGCCAGCAGGAAAAGTCCGCCAAGCAGCAGGATCAAATCTTTGGTGCTCAGCGGCACACCGCGGACAACGATAATGGGGTCGGTGGCGTGAATAATCAGTCCGATGCCCAGCAAAAAGAGCAAACGCACCACCAGGGCGCCGCTCAGTCCGATGATGCGGGCGCGGCCTTGTTGGTTCCGTGGGAGTTTGGAAGTGAGGATGGAAATAAAAATAATGTTATCCACGCCCAGGATAATTTCCAAAAAGGTCAGGGTGGCCAAGGCAATCCAGGCATCGGTGTGGGCGAAAATGCTGAAAACGTCCATAGGTTAGCGGTTCGTTCAACAAAAATAATGGAAAAATATCATACCCGGAATTCAGGTTCCGGTGCATAGGGAAACGATAGTCCAAAACAAAAAGTCCGGCGGATTTATTTTTTCCGGAACGGCTTATTTGGGCGGATATCGTTCGGCCAGTTTGGCCATCTTGTGCCGGATGATGCTAACCAATTCCTTGTGGTTGCGATAGCGGACATACATATCGGTCCACCAAACGGCGCGGTGGGTGCGGGCGTCTTTGAGCGTGATGACCACATTGCCTTCGCGCGATTGGGCTTGGCGCGGCCAAGGGCTGTTGGCGTGATACACGTCCACCCGTTTGTGAAATTTGAGGTTTATTTCCACCAGCAGGTCGGGGTTTTGTTCGTCGGGTGCAAGTCCTTCGCCACGGAGGAAATCATCGACGCTGCGGGTGATGAACTTGGCATCGGGCAGGGGCAGATTGGGTTTGACTTTACGGGCAACATAAGCATAGGTATGATAGCGGGAAAAATCGATTCCTTTGGTGTAATGAACATGAACACTTGAACAGGAAGTCCAAAAAAATAGATTTATACCAGCAAAAAACAAAATAATAAATCGTTTCATAGCCAGGTTTTCGAATATATATGCAAAAACCGTTCCTAATTAAGCCCAGGGTCGGACGGGGCGTTACGCCAAAGGTCCCATTGGGGCTTATGGCGATGGATAAGCTCGGCCCAAATGTGGCGTGGATTCAGATTGAAAATATCGAAATCGGGCCGGTCGATGACCAGCCAGGCGCCGTCTTGAATTTCGCGTTCCAATTGGCCGGGACTCCATCCGCTGTATCCCAGGAAAAATTTGGCACGGCCGTTCAAAATACCCGGATTTTCGCGGCTGAGTTGTTCCAAGCGTTCGAAATCGCCACTCCAAAAAATATCGCCGGTAACGGGAAGATTTTCGTCGAATATACCGGGCAGATTGTGAAGGAAATACAGGTTTTCGGTGGCCACGGGGCCGCCTTCCCATAATTGATAGTCCAAGTTTTTCAAGCTTTCGGAAACTTCGGACACGTGAAAAGCCAAAGGCTTGTTCAATACGAAGCCCACGGTGCCCTCATCATGCCTGTCGGTGATAAGGATAACGGTTTTGGAGAAAATTTCATCCAACAACAATTCGGGTGAGGCCGCCAGGATTTTTCCTTTCATCCATGTATCGTTTTACTGACAAAAATAAAAAAACCATCTTTCATGCGGAAAGATGGTTTTAGGGTGTATTGATGCAAATGCTTAAAGTTTTTTCAGGTTGGAACCTGCTTTGAATTTCACGATTTTTTTGGCAGGGATTTTGATTTTGGCTCCCGTAGCCGGATTGCGTCCGTCACGTGCTTTGCGTGTTTGAACGGAGAAGGTTCCAAAACCGATCAAGGTTACTTTACCACCCTTTTTTAACGTTTTTTCAACGTTGTTGATAAAGGAATCCAAAGCTTTTTTGGCTTGGGCTTTGGTGATGCCGGCATCAGCGGCCATAGCGTCGATCAATTGGGCTTTGTTCATAATAGTTGATTTTTGAAGTTATCTGACCACAAATATAAAAAAATTACTTTAAAAAAACGAACTTGACTTTAATCCTTCTTAATGTTTCATTTAAGACAAAATATACAAGTGGGAAATGTTATCAACGGAAAACTAATAAAGCATTGATAATAAATAAATTATAAAAATTTCAAATCATCAAGCCGGTAACGTATTCCGTTGAGAAAATCTTTTACGGGCATGGTTTTTTTGGCTTGCGGTTTCAGCGTTTGCGGCAAAATCCAGCCGTCGGAGGCGGCGATTTTGAGCTTTTTTCCGTCCAAAACGGCTGTTCCCGGGGGCAAATCCGGCTTGTTTTGTTCGATACCGGCCGAATAAATATACCATTTTTCGGACGTTCCGTTTCTTAAAACCTGTGTCCAGGCACCGGGATAGGGAGCGAGGCCGCGGATAAGCCGTTCGATTTCAGTGACCGGACGGTTCCAATGGATCCGGGTGTTGTCTTTGTTCAGTTTGGGAGCGGGGTGGGGCGTGGGAATGTGGGACTGCTTACGCGTTTCCACTTTTCCGGCGGCCAACCGGTCAAGCGTTTGAAGGGTGAGGCGGGCGCCGGCGTGCATCAGTTTGTCGTGGAGCGTGCCTGCGGTTTCGTCCGGGGCGATGTCCACGGGGGTTTGGGCGATGATTTCGCCCGTGTCGATGCGGTCGTCGATAAAAAAGGTGGTTACGCCCGTTTGTTTTTCGCCGTTGATAATGGCCCAATTGATGGGCGCGGCGCCGCGGTAATCGGGAAGGAGCGAGGCGTGCAGGTTAAATGTGCCTTTGGGTGGCATTTCCCATACCACGCGGGGCAAAATCCGGAAGGCCACCACTACGAACACATCGGCGTTCTGGGCGCGCAGGTTTTCCAAAAAGACGGGGTCTTTCAGGTTGGCGGGTTGCAGGACGGACAAGTTGTTTTCCAGGGCCAATTGCTTGACGGCCGAAGGGCGTAGTTTGCGTCCGCGTCCGGCGGGTTTGTCGGGTGTTGTTACCACGCCCGCCACTTGGTGAGGGCTTTTTAAAATTTCCTGCAAAACACCGGCGGCAAAATCCGGCGTGCCGAAAAAAACGATATTCAGGCCTTTTGACGGGTTCATCTATGCTTGTTGATGCCCAAAAATAAAGTGATTTCCCGTGCCGGCCAAATGTTTTTCCGGGCAATGATTCAGGAACCGGATTTACGGGCTGCTTTGGACATCCAATATAAAACCAAGACGAAAACCAGGTTAAAAATCGCCGGTGCCCAATAGTGGATGGGCCGTAAGGCACGGAGTCCACCTTTGTCGATGGATAGTTGAATGCCCCATAATAATTCAAGCCCTAACCAAATAAACAGTAGATATTTGCCGGCGGATTTGCTGTATTTTCCGGTGTCCGACCACCAGAAAAATGCGGTCATCATGGTGCCCACTGTTGCGGCCTGGAACAGGCAGTAGGTGGGTTGTTTGCCGGAATTTACGAGCAGGCAAGTAACAAGGAAAGTAACAAAAAAGATAATCCAGGTTAGCCAAATGGGTAATTTCGGACTTTGAGAGTTGTGTTTCATAACCGGAAATTTTGTTACAAAAATAAAAAAATTGCGCCAGGGATGGGAGCGGTTATGCGGCGAAGGGGCGCCCGAGCATTTTCCCGCGGGCGGAGGCTGACAGCGGGAAGCCCCACGCACCGCGGGGGCGCCGGAGGCGCCGAAATGCCGGTGCGGCCCAAGCCGCATTTGAGCGGACAGCCCGGCCCCGACATCGCGTAAGCGATGTACGGGAGGCGCCCAAAAAAATAAAAAAACAGTTTGATAAAATGCTTAACTTCGTAACGATTTTACCAATATTATGCCTATGCTGACCAAATTGTTTACGGCCGGACAAATACGGCAAATCGATGCCGAAACCATTCGCCGTCAGGGGCTTGAATCACATCAATTGATGGAGCGGGCGGGCTTTGCGTTGTTCAAGGCCATGCTTCCTTATTGGCAGCCCGAAAAGCGGGTGTTGGTGTTGGCCGGGCCGGGAAACAACGGCGGCGACGGCTTGGTGATTGCGCGTTTGTTGCACGAACGGGATTATCCGGTGGCGGTGCGGGTGGTGCGTTATACGGAGAGGGAATCGCCGGATTTTGCGCTGAATATGGCGCGCTTGCGTGAGTTGGGTGTAGAGTCGGGTGATTTTGACGGCACATTGCCCGCGGCGGATGTGTATGTGGACGCCCTTTTCGGCACGGGTTTGAACCGTCCGGCGACGGGCGTTTCGGCCGGGGCCATTGCGGCACTGAATGCAAGCGGAAAACCGGTTTTGAGCGTGGATATTCCGTCGGGACTCTATGCCGACCGCCTGAATGCGCCGGAAGATCCGGTGGTGGAGGCCACGCGGGTTTACACGATTCAATTTCCGAAAATATCGTTTTTCTACGATGAAAACCTGCGTTACGTGCCGGCCTATCAAACGGTGGATATCGGTTTGGATGCCGCTGCGATGAATGAAATGGATTCGGATACCTACTTGATTTCCGGTTGGCGCGATTGGATGCCGGCACGTCCTGCGAATGCGGCCAAATGGGATTTCGGGCATGCCGTGCTGGTGGGTGGAAGCAGGGGGAAGGCCGGGTCGATTCGTTTTGCCGCCAAGGCGGCGCTTCGTATAGGCGCGGGTTGGGTTACGGCCCATGTGCCCGAAGGACTTGTGGATATATTACAGACAGCCGACCCGGAAATTATGGTTGCATCCGGTCGTGAATCCGGTTTTTTGGTTGAATTTCCCTGGCCCGACCCGCGCAATGCCTATGGCATAGGGCCGGGATTGGGCACCGACGAAAAGACCGCCGAAGCCATGAAGTCCTTTTTGGCCAAGGCGGAAAAACCCGTAGTGGTGGATGCCGACGGATTGAACATTATGGCGCAACATCCCCGAATGTTGGAAATGCTTCCGGCCGGCAGTATCCTGACGCCGCATGCCGGAGAGTGGGAGCGTTTGGCCGGTTCATGGGAAAATACGCCAGGGAAGTGGGAGAAGGCACGGGTGTTTGCTCAAAAACATAATATTGTTTTGGTGCTCAAAGGACATTATACGGTCGTTACCGACGGGCGTCAAATACGTATCAATCCTACGGGCAATGCCGCGTTGGCCAAGGCGGGTTCGGGCGATGTGCTCACGGGAATGATAACCGGGCTTTTGGCCCAAGGCGTTCCGCCGGTGGACGCTGCATCGGCGGCAGTGAACATGCACGGCCAAGTAGCCGACGAATGGGTGCGCAGTCAAAATGTTTTTGCCCTGACGCCGCAGGATTTGATCAAGGGCTTGGCCTATGTGGGCAACGCATTATTATGTAATGTAAGGGTGTGAGCTTGGGGGAGGTTAATTTTTATTGCATAAGCTTATATTAATTTCCGGTATCCACATAGTGGATTAATGAATGGAAAAATATACAAGCACCATGTAACGCTGTGGTAAAAATTTTTTTAACCACAGAGGACACAGCGTTTATTTCACAGAGTAGCACAGAGGGAAATTTTCTTGTAAGATTAGGCCGGATTGCAAAATAGCGATGTCCTTCAATGTTTACAGTAGTGGAAAGGAATAAAAACTCTGTGCAACTCCGTGCCGTACTCTGTGCAACTCTGTGGTTAAATTAAAAGAAATAAACCACAGAGGACTCAGAGTTTATTTCACAGAGTATCACAGAGGGGAAATTCCTATATGAATACGCCGGGTTGCCAAGTAGCAATATCCTTCAATGTTTTCAGTAGCGGAAAGAAAAAACTCTGTGCAACTCCGTGCCGTACTCTGTGCGACTCTGTGGTTAAATTAAAAGGAATAAACCACAGAGGACTCAGAGTTTATTTCACAGAGTATCACAGAGGTAAAATTTCTTGGAAGATTACCCAGGATTGCCAAGTAGTAATGTCCTTCAATGTTTACAGTAGGAGAACGGTGTCATATCGATGGAGTTCCCGAAGGGAACGACTGAGAAATCTCCTGTTATATCCGTGATGAGATTTCTCCTCACTTTGTTCGTCGAAATGACAGGTTTACTTCAATGTTTACAGTAGTAGAAAGAAATAAAACTCCGTGCAACGCTGTGCCGGACTTCGTGCAACTCTGTGGTTAAATTAAAAGAAATAAACCACAAAGGACTCAGAGTTTATTTCACAGAGTATCACAGAGGGGAAATTCCTATATGAATACGCCGGGTTGCCAAGTAGCAATATCCTTCAATGTTTACAGTAGCGGAAAGAAAAAACTCTGTGCAACTCTGTGCCGTACTCTGTGCGACTCTGTGGTTAAATTAAAAGGAATAAACCACAGAGGACACAGAGTAAAATTTCATAGAGGCACACAGAGGATAAATTTCATGAAGGATTGAGCGGGATTGTATAGTAGTGTAATGTCCTTCGACATTTTTAGTAATAGCATCCGTAAGTAAACGTTTGTTTTTAAGAAAAAAATTCCGTGCCAAGAAGTTGTGTCGTTCATTATTGATACAAAAGGAAAATATTACAATATTTCAGTGGTGTAAGTTTTAAAACAGCGTTGCTCGGAATTTCATGTATCGTTTTATCCAAAAAAATAAGTCAACATTTTACGGATTCCGGCATAAAGTAATGATTAAATCCGCCAAATAATCCTGGCCGAAAGCAGCAAATCCGTATGATTGACCACTTCGCGAATAAAGGGGTAAGGAACGCTGCTCCGGTAGGGTTGATAAAACATTTCCAATTTGGCCCGGAAAGCCAAGTGCTTCGAAAAATGCGTATGATAACGCAGCGCAGTGCTCCAAAGCATCCGGTGCGGTTCACGATGACGCGAAAAAATGGGCATCACTTGTCCGTTTTCGTAATATTTGTCCACCCGCCGGCTGGCCGTTTGAAAGATGGCTTCGCCCAACGGGCTGCTAAAATGCCGGGCATCCCAATAACTCAGATTGATGTTCCAATGTGCCGTAAACCAATCGATACGGGCCCAAAAGGCATGCCCGCGCCCGAAACCCAGTTCTTCGGGATTGTTGCTGTTCATGCTATGTGTAAAATACAGCGCCGAAAATTCCACATCGGAAACCGCATTGACCTGCCGCCTGACCTGCAAGCCCGTGGCAGTGCTAAGCACGCTGAGGATATTGTTTTTTCCGGCCAGATAACTACCTTTCAGATTGATTTGTCCGCCACGGTGGTGGATGAGCACTTGCACCGGCAGATGCCATTGCCAGGGTCCCGTTTCGGCCATGCGAATGTCGGCCGACAGGCCCCAATTCAGGCGTTCACGCAGTGTGTCGCCTTTGCGGATAAACCGGTGCCAATCCAGCCAGGTTTCGAGCCGGTGCTTCGGGTTTTGCCACAGGTATTGGATGCCCGTTTCGGTGCGTCCGGGAAGGAAATGGTATTCTTCGTCATACAGCGGGCGGAAAAGCCGGTGATTATCCCTGTTGTCCGGTTGCCCGATGATCAGCTTATGATGTCCGCGGGTGTATATCAATGCAAAATGAAAACGGGCCTGCACGCGGGAGTTGTTTCCCCAAAATTGCCATGCATCGGTGCCCGCCTGCACAAACCAGGATGAATCAATGGGAATACGGTAGGCCAACAAAAACCGGTGGCCGGCCAAAGTGTAGCCGTCGGCTATCAGATTGCTGTATTCCTTGTCGTAGAAAAAATTGTCGTTGAAAAGGGCAAGCCGTGTTTTTCCTTTGGCCGGCGGCATGTAAACCTGAGCCGTCGCCATGCCGGAATAACCGGCAAACAATAACAGCAACCAAGCAAAGCGTTTCATCCTACAATTGCCTTAAAATACGCAAGGCGGCGTCCAGGGTTTCCGTTTTTTTGGCAAAGCAGAACCGAAGCAGGTTTTGGTTGTGCCCGTCGTGATAAAAACTCGAAAAAGGAATGGAGGCTACTTTGTAGTCCCGGGTGAGTTTAACGGCAAAATCAAATTCGGGCAAATCCGAAATGTCCGAATAATCCAAGCCGATAAAATAAGTGCCGTGCGTGGGAATCACTTTCCATCGTGAACCTCGGAGCCCGTCGATAAAATAATCCCGTTTTTCCTGATAGAATTTTTCCAAATTCCGGTAATGGGCGGGTTCCGACAAATATTCGGCCAAAGCATATTGCACGGGCGTATTGACCGAAAACACATTAAATTGATGCACCTTGCGAATTTCGTCGGTCAAATGCGGCGGTGCCACCGTGTAGCCCGTTTTCCAACCCGTGGCATGAAAGGTTTTTCCGAACGAAAACACGGCTACACCGCGGGCGTAAAGTCCGGGATAGCGCAAAATACTTTCGTGCTTCAATCCGTCGAAAATGATGTGCTCATAGACTTCGTCGCTCAGAATAACCGTATCCGTCCCTTCGACCAATTGTTCCAAATTCCGCCAGTCGGTTTCGTCCAATATATATCCGCCGGGATTGTTGGGCGTGTTCAGAATAATCATCCGCGTCCGGTCGGACATCAAATTGCGCACCTTTTCCCAATCGATACGGAAATCCGGCTTGGTGAGTTTTACAAATACGGGCGTTCCGCCGGCCAAGCGTATGGCGGGCACATAGCTGTCGTAGGCCGGTTCGAAAACAATCACTTCGTCGCCGTGATCCACCAGGGCCATAATGGTGTTGAACAAGGCCTGCGTGGCACCGGCCGTTACGGTAATTTCATCGTCGGCATCGGGAAGGAAACCATACAGCAACCGGATTTTGGCGGCGATGGCTTTACGCAATGCGGGCACCCCCGGCATGGGTGCGTATTGGTTGTAACCCGCTTTCATGTAGTGGTGCACCAAATCGATGAGCCGAGGATCGATGTCGAAATCCGGAAATCCTTGCGAGAGGTTTACGGCGCCTTCGCGGGCGGCCAAGCCCGACATAACGGCAAAAATACTGGTTCCCGTGCCGGGAAGTTTGCTACCTGATATCTTTTCCATACACCCGTTTGCGTTTATGTTGTTCGTGCTCGTAGTTTTTCCAATTGGAAAGCACGTTATGGTTATCTTCGAACACCGGTCCCGTTTCGAACACCCGGATACCGTTTTCCAGCATCACTTGGTGAAAACGGTCGAAAATCACGGCCGCCACGCCTTTGGCAAAATATTCGGGCATCACGGCAATGATGGCAATATCGATTTCTTTGGGCCGCCTAAGTGCTCGAAGCAAATGATACCACCCGAAAGGAAACAAGCGTCCGCGGGCCTTGCGGAAAGCATCGCCCAACGAAGGCAGCGTGAGCATCATACCCACCATACGGCTGTCGTGCTTGGTGTCGCGACCAAAGAAAGTCCATTTGGGCAACAAGGCGTTGATATAGGCCTTTTTGTAGTAGGCCACATCATCATCGTCCAGGGGAACCATGTAATGCAGGTGGCGGTATGCCCGGTTATAAATTTCGAAAATCGCTTCGGTTTGTTCGAGCATTTCCTCTTTGTTTGCCGGCTGCCAGGCCTCGATGCCGAAGCGGCGTTTGATCAGGGCGGCACCGCGCCGGCCTTTTTCCACCGGCTCATCGGTAACGGTGATGCGTGTTTCCACCCAATCGTGTTCTTTTTGATAACCCAGCCGTTCCAAATGGTCTTTGTAGTAGGTTTTGTTGTAAACCGACACCAGTATTTGCGGCCGGTCGAATCCTTCGACCAAAAGTCCTTGATGGTCCAGGTTGTTGTAGCCCAAAGGCCCGTGAATGCGTGTCATGCCGGCCCGCCGGGCTTCGTCTTCGGCCCGGCCCAGGAGGGCATCGAACACGGCGGCATCGTCGGTGGCTTCCAGGGCAAAAAAGCGGGCATAGCGCGTGTCGTTCAGTTCGTTGTAGCGCTTATTGACCATAAAGCCGATGCGTCCGGCGGGTTTCCCGTTTTTGTAGGCCAGAAACATTTTGACCGTATTCTTACGTAGGCCCGGATGCCGGGTCCAATATTTTTTTTCGTCGGCAAGCAGCGGCGGAATCCAATGCGGGTCGTTGGCATACAGCCGGTAGGGCAGGCGGATAAATTGTTTCAGTTGCTTGGGCGTAGTAACTTCTTGAACGTTTATCATAGCAAAGGGATTAATGTCCAAATTTACGATTTTTGCTTCATCCTGTGGGGTATAATCATTTTTTGGGCGCCCGGCCGCTCTCATTCTTGCTAGTCGCCGGCTTTCGCCTACGGCTTATCCGGCGACGCAATCATGAGGCGCCCGCCGGGCTGTCCGCTCAAATGCGGCTTGCCGGCTCGCTGCTTTTTGCGCGGGCTGCGCCTGCGCTTGCCCGCGCCCGCCCGTGCGTGGGGCTTCCTTCGGTCGCCTCCGCCGGGCGGAAAAGCATGCTCGCCGACTGCGCCGCATAAC
>JALWYR010000243.1 GCA_027003085.1 Flavobacteriales bacterium | reverse complement strand
GGCCTGCGCACCACCAATCCCGTGGCGGTGGGCGACCGCGTGGAATTCCATCCGTTGGACGATGGCACGGTGCGCATCGACCGGGTGCTGCCACGCAAAAACATGCTGCTTCGCCGTGCTACCAATTTGGCCAAAAAATACCACATCCTGGCCGCTAATATCGACCGGGTGTTTGTGCTTTACACGCCCAAATATCCCGAAACACTGTTGTCGTTTATCGACCGTGTGCTGGTGGCGGCCGAGGCCTATGGCATTCCGCCCGTATTGCTTATCAACAAAACGGATTTGTTCAAAGACGATGAAGAGGCCCGGCAAAAGATCGACGACTTCAGGCGGATTTACGCGGCCACCGGATATCCTATCCTTGAAGTGTCGGCCAAGACGGGCGAAAATATCGATGCACTTAAAGCCCGGATGAAGGATAAAATATCCCTTTTTACGGGTAATTCCGGCACGGGAAAAAGTAGCTTGGTCAACCGGCTTATTCCGGGGCTCAACCTGAAAACCAAACCCGTGTCGCAAGTGCATCGCCAGGGGCAGCATACCACAACCTTTGCCCAATTGCATCCGTTGCCATTTGGCGGATACATCATCGATACGCCGGGCATACGGGCTTTTGGCACCGTGGATTTGGAGCCGCAGCATTTGGGTGATTATTTTCCCGAATTGCGCCGCTACAAACCGGAATGTAAATTCAACAATTGCCTGCACGTAAACGAGCCGCAGTGCGGTGTCAAGGCGCATTTGCAAGCGGGTGATATTCCGGCCGAACGCTACCGTTCGTATTTGGACATTTTGGACGAAATCAAAAATAATCCCGGACCATACCGGATAAAAAATTATTGACCATGCGCGCATTGATACAACGTGTAACCGGAGCCCGTGTGGACATCGACGGGCAAATCGCCGGAAAAATAGGGGAGGGTTTGTTGGTTTTGGTGGGTATCGAACGCGCCGACACACCCGAAGATGCCCGTTGGCTGGTGCACAAAATCCACAACCTGCGTATTTTTAACGATGAAAAGGGTGTGATGAACCTTTCGGTGGAAGATATCGGTGGCGAAGTGCTCATTGTGAGCCAATTCACCTTGCATGCCAAAACCAAAAAGGGTTTCCGGCCTTCGTATATGCATGCGGCGCCGCCGGATATTGCCATTCCCTTGTATGAACATTTTGTGGAACAATTCCGCCAGCGGATGCCCGGCCGCGTGCAAACCGGACGTTTCGGCGCCATGATGGACATTCATTTGGTCAATCATGGGCCCGTAACCATTTGGATCGATACCAAAAACAAAGAATAATGAGTTGGAAACCTTTACAAGACGAGGTGGACCGTTGGATACGCAGCGTAGGCGTGCGTTATTTCAACGAGCTGACCAATATGGCCATCCTGACCGAAGAGGTGGGCGAAGTGGCCCGCATCATTGCACGCCGCTACGGCGAACAAAGCGAAAAGCCATCGGACAAAGAAAAGGATTTGGGTCAGGAATTGGCCGATGTGTTGTTTGTAACGCTTTGCTTGGCCAACCAAACGGGTGTGGATTTGGACGAGGCCTGGCGCAAGCGTATGGATGCCAAAACCAAGCGGGACAAGGAGCGGCATGCGCGTAATCCGAAGCTGAGGGATGGGTAGTATAAAATTCCGTATTTTTAAATCCAATTCCACTTATTATGAATCCTTGGCTTGAAATGAGCATTGATTATGCCAACCAAAGGTCTTATTTGGATGATCTTTTTCAAGTTTATCCCACGATTCCCGATGGCATAAGGCAAATTGATCAGCATATTTGGAGCGAAGTGGAGAAAGCATTTACCAAAAGGGATAATATTGCTCTGATACGTAGCTTGTTAAAGTTGGATTTATTCCCGATTAAAGATAGTTATATTGCCTACTTAAAACGCGACCCGTCGGCAATTGAGCGAAACCCGAGAACCGTAAATCGAATAAGCGGACGTTTATACGAAATGGGTTTGGCAAAAATCTATGATAAGTGTTCTTTGCCCAAGGAAACAAACAGGCAAATCGGTCCGATGTTTAAAAATTGGGTTAGAAAAAAGTCATTGGGAATAGAACCGGTTCCCTTGGAAAAATTTGTAGCAAATGACAGTGATGCCATTTTGGATGCTAGTGATGCCGAAATGAAAAAATTCGCTAGGGAACATTTGAATTATCATCGAAATAAAGGATTGGATTTAATAGCACGGTTTAATCGAAAATATGTCATTGGCGAAGCAAAATTTTTAACGGATTTCGGTGGCCATCAAAATGCTCAATTTCAAGATGCCATAAATTTGTTGATGGATAAAAGCGTAAGAGCAATCAAAGTAGCGGTTTTGGACGGGGTGTTATATATTCCCGGTAAATCAAAAATGTATCAATCCATAACCAAAACGTATAAGAACTACAACATTATGAGCGCCTTGGTGTTACGTAATTTTTTATATCAATTGTAATATGAAAAACATACTCATCTTCGGAGAAAATATCGAAGGATTGAATTACCTGATCGAACACAAAAATCTATCCGGAAAGGTGGATTTGATTTATATCGACCCGCCTTTTGCTACCGGAACGAATTTTGTTATTTCCGAAGGCAGAGCCAATACCGTTAGTAGTTCCAAAAATGGAAGTCTTGCCTATTCCGACACCTTAAAAGGTGTTGATTTTCTACAATTTTTGCACGAAAGACTGATCCTTTTGAAAAAATTATTGTCAGAACGCGGGTCGATATACTTGCATATCGATTATAAAATCGGACATTATGTGAAAATTTTAATGGATGAGATTTTCGGGATGGAAAATTTTAGAAATGATATTACCCGCATCAAAACCAACCCGAAAAATTTCAAGCGGATTGGTTATGGAAACATTAAGGATATGATTTTGTTCTATACCAAATCATCCAACCCGATTTGGAACGAACCGCGAATGCCCTACACCAAAAAGGACTTGGAAAGACTTTTCCCGAAAATCGATGACCAAGGCCGCCGTTATACCACTGTGCCTATTCATGCGCCCGGCGAAACATTAAACGGTAACTCCAATAAGCGTTTTAAAGGTATGTTGCCACCCAAAGGAAGGCATTGGCGAACAAGTGTCGAAACTTTGGAACAATGGGATAAAGCCGGACTGATAGAGTGGTCATCGACAGGTAATCCGCGAAAAAAAATCTATGCCGACGAACGCCAGGGAAAACGTGTGCAAGATATTTGGGAATTCAAAGACCCGCAATATCCGGTTTATCCGACCGAGAAAAATGAAAAAATGTTGGAACTGATCATTAAAACTTCATCCAACCCCGGAAGTATTGTTCTGGATTCTTTTTGTGGTTCGGGAACCACACTGAAAGCAGCGCATTTATTGGGCCGTAAATGGATAGGCATTGACAAATCCGAAGCGGCAATCAAAGCCACAATGACAAAATTAAGCCGGATTGAACACGATTTATTCATCGCGTCGCCCGGATATGAGTTTATTGAACTTGACAAAAAGTATTCTTCAACATAGCGGTTTTAAGGTATTATTAGGATGAAAAAAAACATAGCTTTACGCACCGCCATCTTTGCCGGCGGATGTTTTTGGTGCACCGAGGCCATTTTCAAGAATTTGGAAGGTGTGTTGGAGGTGCTACCCGGCTACACGGGCGGCCATACCGAACATCCTACCTACGAGCAGGTTAAAACCGGCGAAACAGGCCATGCCGAGGCGGTGATGATTGTGTATGACGCCAACCGTATCGGCTACGACGAATTGCTGGAAGTGTTTTTTGCCACGCACGACCCGACACAGCTCAACCGTCAAGGGAACGACATTGGCACCCAATACCGTTCGGCCGTTTTCTATGCCGACGAAGGCCAGCGCGAAACGGCCCTGCAATACATCCGTTTCTTGGAGGAAAACAAGGTTTTTCCGCAACCCATTGTCACCGAGGTGGTTCCGGCATCGGTGTTTTGGCCGGCCGAGGATTATCACAAAAATTATTTGGAAAATCATCCCGAAAATCCTTATTGTCAGTTTGTTATCCTTCCCAAATTGGAAAAGTTCCGCAAGCGTTTTTCCGGCAAGTTAAAATCCGGGGTGTAGGATTTTATTTAGGGCGCCCGGCTGCTCACGTTCGTGGCGGCTTCGCCGCACCGGCAGGCGCTTCGGGACGACGGAGCGCCCTCCCGCCTGCCGGCACTCACGTGGCAGCCGCCGGGCTGTCCGCTTAAATTCGCCTCGGGCCGCGGCGGTTTGCTAAGGGCCGGCTGCGGTGTCTCCTCAATACTTCGGAGCCTGCTCGCCGGCAGCAAACCATGCCGCGCCCCTTCGGCTCATACCGCTCCCATCCCTGGCGCGTTTGGCGCGCGATAAATCGCGCTTGAATATCGAACACCGGACAATCGATTGAAGATTTTCGATTTGCATTCTCCTACTGCAAACATTGAAGCAGCGTGTCATTTCGATGGAGCGCCCGAAGGGCGCGACTGAGAAATCTCGACACGGATAATTCATCCGGGGCGGAATTTTGCGTTCCTATTGACCAATCCATGCAGAGATTCCTCGTCGTTTTGCCTTGCTGACGCCGGCAAAACTCCGTCGGAATGACATCGTTCGCCTATTTTAAACATTGAAGGCGAAACCGCCCTGCGGGTTTGTCCCATTGTGTGAATGACAAAGGAATGCAAACCGGGGCGCCCGGATTCCCGCTTTCGCGGGAATGACATATGGGGGGCGGGTTCACGACTTTGCGGGAATAACAAAAAGAATGCCCGCGGAGACCGCTGCCGAGCGAGCCGTAAGTCCGAGCGAGGCGGCAGGGCTCCGCGGCGCCAAGGCGAGACGTCGCAGGCGGCTCGCCGGCAAAGAGCCGGGACGGCACCGCCGGCCCGGCGACAAGCAAGGAAACGCGTAGCGGTTCCGCAGCAAGCGAAGGGAGACAAGCGCGAAGCCGAAGCCAGAGCGTGCCGGCTCCCGGAGCTGCGAAGGGAAACAAGGCGTGGCCAAAAACATAGGCCTTTGATAGCCGTAGGTTCCCGGAGCCGCGAAGCGAAACGCCGCAAGGCGGTTCGCGAAGCCGCGGAACAAGACAAGGTGCGGCCCCGGCGCCGGCCCGTGGAAGACGCAGGCTTGTGGAGCCGTGGAGGCAGACCGCAGGGCTGCCGGAGCGACAAAAAACAACCGGAAAAAATGACAAGTTCGGAACTCAAATCACAAACGATTTGCCGGATGTGTTAGAATGCTAAACTAACGATTTATAGTTTTTTTGCGTAAAAAAGGATTACTTTTACATACAAATTTAAAAAAACCAAATACCGGTTAAGTCCCGCCGGATTCATTTTGTCCGTAATTTAACTCGTCGGTTTCGCCCATTTGTTTAAGAATCTCCATTGTTCGTTTTGCCTCGGCTTCATCGATGATGCTTATTGCGCTTCCTACATGAACAAGCACGTAATCGCCTACCTTTGCTTCGGGCAACAGGGCCAGGTTTACTTCCTTTATGATACCATCGAAACTTACCTTGGCAATTCGGAACAGGTCGTCCAACTGTTCACCAATTTCGATTATTTTTCCGGGTATGGCTAAACACATAATTCACTTTTTTAATTGGTTTTTTAACCAAATATACCAAGCATCCATTCCTTCACCTGTCAGTGCCGAAAGTTCGAAAAACGCCATATTGGGATTTATTCTGCTTGCATAATCTTTCACTTTATTCACATCGAAAGGCACATAGGGCAGCAAGTCAATCTTATTGATTACACAAACATCGGAACTTTCGAACATATCGGGGTATTTGATCGGTTTGTCGTCGCCCTCGGTCGTACTGATAATTACCACCCGTTTATTTTCGCCCAAATAAAATCCGGCAGGACATACCAAATTACCCACATTTTCGATCATCAGCACCGAATTTTCATCAGGATTTAGTTTTTCCAACGCATTAAAAACCATTTGGCTATCCAAATGGCATGCCTTACCCGTGTTGATTTGAACCACGGGGATTCCAATTGCATCGATACGGTCGGCATCCTGCATGGTTTGTTGGTCGCCTTCGATTACATAAAATTTCAATTCATTTTTCAAATCCTTTAATGTGCGCTCCAAAAGGGAAGTTTTACCCGAACCGGGCGAACTGACCAAATTCAGGGCAAAAATATTTTTGGCCATCAGAAAACCGCGTACCCTTTCGGCTATCATATTATTTTGCATCAAGATATCCTGTTCAAGCTCCAAAATGGTACGGTTCCCGTGGTCATGATCATGGTGATGATGTCCCGAACCATGATGATGGTGGTCATGATCATGGTGGAGATGAACCACTTCAATTTTCTCACCCGGTTTGGAGTAGGTAATTTGATCCGTTTGACTACAACCGCAAGTTGAACACATGATTATTTGTTTTATTCAATTTCGATATATTTAATTTTCAACTCCTTCCCCCTAATATATTGTTTGAAATAGCTTCCGCAATGCGGACAAGGATCAAAAGGATTTTGTATATCAAATTCTTTTTTGCATTCGAGGCACTCGGCTTTGGCGGGGACGACTTCGATAAACTTTTCGGCCGTTTCGAGCATGGTATTTTTTGTAGCCAACGGCCAAGCAAAATCCAAAGCATCCAATTCGATACCCGACAAGGCCCCGATTTGGAGATAAATTTTTTTGATACGCACTGCATTATTGGCCTTTGCACCGGCCTCCGCCGCACTAACGATACTCATGGCAATCGACAGTTCATGCATGACACAAAGTTACATTAATTATATTAAATATCCTAATAAATATCCGAAATTTTGGTTACATTAAATAACAAAAAAGATAGAAATGGTGAGGAAAGGGTATTTTTTTATACAATATTATTTAGAACAATTATAAATTTTTGTCTTCCGAATTTAATTAAAACAGCAATATTCAATACTTTCAATCAAAAAAATATTGTAATAATGACAAAAATCATATTTTTATATGATTAAAATGATACACTGTCGAGTAATAATTGTTACATATATATTTTTTTTCTAACTTTAACCAACAAAAATCAATTATTATGGCCATACAATCAACCCGCGAGACCTATTACGAAGCGATTATCAACCAAGGGTACACGCGACGCGATTTTATGAAGTTTGTTACCTTTATGGCAGCGTATTTGGGATTAAAAAATTCCGCCATAGGTCAGATTGCCAAAGCCCTTGAAACCACACCACGGGTTCCCATTATTTGGGAGCATTATCAGGAATGCACCTGTTGTAGTGAGTCCTTTATCCGCTCCGACCACCCTATTGTAGCGGACATCATACTCGATAAGGTTTCCCTTGATTACACCGAAACGCTTATGGTTGCTGCCGGTGAGCAAGCCGAAGCCGCTAAGCATGAAACCATGAAAAAATATCATGGCGAATATATATTATGTGTGGAGGGGTCGGTGCCTTTGGGCTCGGACGGGGTGTATTGTTGCATTGCCGGACGCACAGCCATCGATCAGTTGAAAGAAGCCGCCGAAGGGGCCAAAGCCATCATTGCTTGGGGCAGTTGCGCATCGAACGGATGTGTTCAATCGGCTAAGCCCAATCCTACTACGGCCACACCTATTCATAAGATTATTAAGGACAAACCCATCATTCGCGTGCCCGGATGTCCTCCTATTGGGGAAGTTATGGCAGGTGTTATTGTTCATGTGCTTGCTTTTGGCAAATTGCCCGAGCTCGATAGTATGAACCGCCCGAAAGCTTTTTATTCGAAGCGTGTTCACGACAGTTGTTACCGCCGGGCTTACTACGATGCCGGCTTGTTTGTTGAATCCTTCGATGACCCCAATGCCAAAAAAGGCTATTGCCTGTATAAGGTAGGGTGTAAAGGACCTATGACCTACAATGCTTGTGGCGTTATCAAATGGAATAACGGAGTGAGTTATCCCATCCAATCCGGACACGGATGCTTCGGTTGTAGTGAAGATAATTTCTGGGACAACGGACCTATTTATGAACGCCTTACCAATGTGCCCGGTTTTGGTATTGAAGCCAATGCCGATAAGCTTGGAAAAGTTGCCGCCGGCGCGTTGGCAGTGGGTGTAGGTGTTCATGCCGTAGCAGCGGCTTTATCAAAGCGCAAGGAGATGCGAAAAAGACGTAAAGCCGGTCAAGCGAACCTGCAAGACATTGAAAATTAGATAATTAATCTTAATTAACACAAAAAACTACAATTATGGCAGAAAGAATAGTTGTTGACCCCATAACCCGGATCGAAGGTCATCTTCGTGCCGAATTTACCGTCAAAGATGGAAAAATCGACGATGCCTATGTATCCAGTACCATGGTGCGTGGTATTGAAAATATTGTACGCAATCGCGACCCGCGTGATGTATGGGCGTTTGTGCAGCGCACCTGTGGAGTTTGTACCAGTATTCATGCCGTTACCTCTGTCCGCGCCGTGGAAGATGCCCTGGGAATTAAAGTTCCGCCCAATGCCGAATTGGTACGCAACCTCATGATTGCCACCCTGTATATGCACGACCATGTGGTACATTTTTACCACTTGCACGGATTGGATTGGATAGACGTGGTAAGTGCACTTCAAGCCGACCCCGAAAAAACATCCGAAATTGCCAAAAGTATTTCCAATTGGCCCAAAACTTCACCCAAATACTTTGCCGATCTTAAAAAACGGCTGACCAAATTTGTCGAAAGCGGTCAGTTGGGAATTTTTGCAAACGGATACTGGGGCCATCCGGCCATGAAGTTGCCACCGGAAGTCAACCTCATTGGCGTGGCCCATTATTTGGAAGCCCTCGAATGGCAAAAAGAAATCGTTAAAGTACATACCATTTTTGGTGGTAAGAATCCACATCCTAACTTTTTGGTGGGCGGCATGGCTTGTTCCATTAATCCCGATGATGTGGGCGGCCTCAATGCCGAAAGACTCGCCTATGTGCATCGACTCCTGAAAGATGCCCACCGGTTTGTCAATGAAGTTTACTACGCCGATGTTTTGGCCATTGCTTCGTTCTACAAAGACTGGTTTAGTATTGGACGTGGATTTGCCAGCTACATGAGCTACGGCGAATATCCCGAAGAAGGCTACTACGGTAACAAATTCAAATTCAAATCGGGCGTGGTGCTCAATGGCGATATTTCCAAAGTTTATGATGTGAACCATCGAAACGGAGATATCCAAGAGTATGTAAACAATTCCTGGTATCACTATTCCGACGGCGACGATAAATCCAAACACCCGTGGGAAGGTGAAACCAATATTGCCTACGAAGGCCCTAAACCGCCCTATAAACATTTGGATGTTTCCAAAAAATACAGTTTCATTAAAACGCCTCGTTGGAAAGATCATCCGGTGGAAGTGGGTCCTTTGGCACGTATCGTTATCAATTACGCCCGTGGCGACCAAAAAACACGAGAATTGGTGGACAGTGCTTTGGCTCAATTGAATCTGCCTTTCGAAGCTTTATATTCCACCATGGGACGTACGTTGGCCCGGGCCATGTGTGCCAAGTTATCGGCCGATTGGGCGCTCGAATTTTACGATAAGTTGATCGAAAACATTAAAAATGGCGACACCCGCATGGCTAATATGGAAAAATGGGACCCTTCGACCTGGCCCAAAGAAACCAAAGGCGTAGGGTATTCCGAAGCACCCCGGGGCGGCCTGGCCCACTGGATTGTTATCAAAGACGGTAAAGTGGCCAATTACCAACAGGTGGTACCCTCCACATGGAATGCATCGCCGCGGGATCCCAAAGGTCAGCGTTCGGCCTATGAATCCACGTTATTGGGCACACCCGTAGCCGACGAAAAATTACCTTTGGAACTCCTGCGAACCATTCACTCGTTCGACCCGTGCATAGCCTGTTCGGTTCACCTCTACGACGAGCATGGCAAGCACATCACCAGTGTGGATAACATTTCGATTTGTAGTATCTAAAACACGAACCCATGGGAACCAAATTATATAAACGCGTTTATGTGTGGGAATTTCCCGTTAGGCTCTTCCATTGGCTAAATGCAGCCGCAATCCTGGTTTTGGTCGTAACAGGATTATTTATCGGAGACCCGCTGGCATTGATGGAAAACGACGAAGCATACAAAACTTTCGTAATGGGAACGGTCAGGTATGTACATTTTGTAGCGGCCTATGTTCTGCTTGTTGTTTTCCTTTTGAGGATCTACTGGGGATTTGTGGGAAACAAATATGCCCGATGGAAAAACTTTTTGCCTTTCGGCAAAAATAAGGCTAAAAAACTGGGTCATGTGATTAAGCATGACATACTTTTGGTGCCCGAGAAAAAGGAAGATTACTATCATGAACTTAGCATAGGTCATAATCCCGTTGCATCCACGGCCTACTTGATATTCTTTGTCTTGTTGGCCGTTATGGTGCTTACCGGCTTCGGCCTTTACTCCCAAAACGCCTCGTGGTGGCTTCCGAAATTGTTTTCCTGGGTACCTCCGCTGCTAGGGGGTGATTTTGGAACACGCCTGGTACATCATACCACCATGTGGCTCATTATCTTGTTTATAATCGTTCATGTTTACCTTGTGATTTATCATGATGTTGTTGAGGCGCGTGGTGAAGTCTCTTCTATGATAAGCGGTTACAAATTTGCCCGTTGGGAACGTTTCCGGAGTTTTGTGCGAAGGAAAGAAAAAATCAGGAAAATATTGGAGGAGCCCGTTGAAGAAGAAATGATGAGTTGAAATATCAAAAACGACAATCCCGGGATTTCCCGGGATTGTTTTAAATCAAAATAATAATGACGGAAAAACCTAAAATCATACTTTGCTCGGCCGATAATTCATTGGAAGACAAAAGTCAAAAAATCCTTGTACTGGGCATCGGGAACTACCTGATGGGCGATGAAGGTGTGGGCGTGCATATTGTCAAAAAAATGGAAAACATGCAACTGCCCGCATACCTGGAAGTGCTGGACGGAGGAACAGGAGGGTTTTTCCTAATGCCCGTTTTCGATGAGTATGGAACCGTCATAATGATTGATGCCACCATGGATGGGCAACCGGCAGGAACAATCAAAGTCATCAAGCCACGTTTTGCATCCGATTTTCCCAACGCATTAAGTGTTCACGATGTAGGCCTTCGTGATATGATCGAAGC
>JALWYR010000242.1 GCA_027003085.1 Flavobacteriales bacterium | reverse complement strand
GGGCAAGAGCGGGCGGCCGCCGCATTTGAGCGGACAGCCCGACGGCGCCGGTTTTCGGACCGCCACGCGCAAGGGCGCTCCGCCGGCCGAAGCGCTTGGCGCTGGCGCCGCCGGCGGGCAAAGCCCGCGGCAGGTTTGACAGAGGCAAACCCGCCCGGCGCCGAAGGCGCCGCGGCGGCGCCACCGAAACCGGACGCCGGGGCGCCCAGAAAAAATACCAAAGCTATTGATTCTCCTCCCCGGTGGTTATGCGGAACCCGAATTTGGCGGCCAATTCACGGAAAGTATCGAAATCGGTATTGAAGCGCAGTCCGATGCCCTGGGTGTAGCCCTCCTCCTGACCGGCATATTCGATGGGTGTGCGCTTGTTGTAAACATGCAATTGATACGTGCCGTCGGGGTTGAGCCACAAAACGGCCTCGATATCTCCCGATACCGACGACGAGGTGTAACGCCCCACCGGCATCACCACCTTGCCGTTGATATAAATCCGCTTATTGACCTTGGTTTGCACCGTAAGGCCAACCTGGCTGTCGGTTTTAACATTGTTTTGCGGGTTTTGTTGGCCGGGCACATAATCCAATTTCACATTGAACACTTCGTTTTGCAGCAAGGAATTGAACACACTGAGCACCCGTTCCGACAGGTTACCTTCGGCGGCGGTCAAGCTGTTGAGTTTAAGGACATCCTCGGAAATGAAATTGCCCGAATAGAGCAGCGAAAGCACTTGGAGCATACGCTTGTCGGGGTCGCTAAGCACATACTCGGCCTGGGAGCGAATGATGCCGTTGGCCTGCGGCAGTTCGATTTGAAAATCGATACGCGGTTTCATCAGGTCGCCCGTCAGGTTGATCACCACATCCACGGGAACCTTTTGTTGCAAAGCCACGGCATCTTTAAGCAAGGGTGTAATATCCACCGCCGGAATATGGTAGACCGCCCGTATGTTGAGCGTAGCATGATAGGGATCGCCGTTCCAAGCCAAGGTGCTTCCCGCATCCACTTCGAAACGTTTGTCAATAATGCCCAAGTAACGGAAATCGTAGTAACCGTCCACCACCTGATAGGTTCCCCACATATTGAATTTGCCCGCGGTGGTTATTTCCAACAACATTATGCCTTCACCTTTGGCCGTCAGGCGGCTACCAAACTCTTGGTCCAATACGATGTCGATAACGGCATCACGGGTAATATCCAAGTCCAGGTTCAGTTCCAAGCCCTCATAGTAACGCTTTTGGCGTATGTTGCCGTTTTGTGTTTGTTTACGGTATTCGTCGGCCCGGTAGAACCTGATAAAATCATCCTCACCCACGGTTTCCACGTCGCGAAGCGGGATATTTATTTTCGTTCCTTTTTGGGATTGCAGCCGGGCATCGATTTTGATTTTGTTCAAATCGCCCGTAATGTCGGCTCCGCCTTTGACAAAGGCCGTACCGTAGTAGAGATCCTCGCCGGAGCCGGGCGTGTCAAGCGCCAAAAGCCGGTCGCCCGTAATATGGAGGTCGAATGTCCAATCCGAAAACCTATAAAAACCGATTTTTCCGTCCAGCAAACCATGCGTCCGGTATTTTACATCGGAAAAACCGGTATGCGAAAACACAAAACGGTCTTTGTCGATCCGGATCATACTGTTATCGTCGAATTGGTAGTCGGTATTGAGTTCAATCACGCGCAAGCCCGCACCGAAAAGATTCAGGCGGCCCGTATATTGTGGATTGTCGAAAGCCCCGGTCATTTGGATATGTCCCGAAGTGCTCCCACGTATCCTGTCGAATATATCCTTCAAAAAGGGCGATAAAATCGTTAAAGGAAGCCGGTTACTCCGCAAATTTAGATCCATTTCATCCGTATCGAAGTCTAAAAAACCCGAAGCACGGATATTTTCGGCACCTTCAAGCCGGTTGTAAAGATTGACAAACATCACCTTGTTGCGCAGGGTTCTGAAATCCCCGTTGAGCAAACCCAGAGGCACATCATTGAAACGAAATCCGGTTACCGAAAACCGACCGTTGTAGTAACTGTTCCCTTTGCTTTTACCGAAAATAATTTGACCGTTGGCATTGCCCGCCCACGTGGCCGGTGATATTAAGGTTTTCAGGTTGTCCATATTAAAATGATGCACATCCACCGTGATATTCCGCTTATGAGGCGTATCAAAACCATTTATGTTTACCAGTGAAGGTTCACTACGCAATCCGATGCTGTCGATATAGAGTGAATCCTGACGCGGAATATAATAAAGAGCATTACCTTGCTTACCGTTTCCGGTTTGCCAAAGCCGGCCGTTGAACCGGATACGTGAAGGCATCAACCGCAGGGCCCAACGGTTGGCGGTATCGGACAAATAATACAAGGCCAGGTCAAAGGTGTCGCGTGCAGTAACGCCCCCGTAAAATTTGGATTTGACAAACACCGTGTCATTGATATTCAAATGAATGGCCCGGAACCCCCGCACGGGGTAATTACCCACACGAATGGAATCGGAACGGGCATATAAATTGTAGATGGCATTTTGATTGTCCAAAATAATACGGGCTCCCGAAATACGTGTAGATCCGTATTGCACCATAGCGGTTTGTGCGTCCACGTGCACATATTTTTCGGCTCCATCGATTTTGCCTTTGAGCCGTGTTTGTCGCACTTGCTCCAATTGCGGATCCAAAAGTTCCAAAAGATTGCCATCCAGCACAAGATTGAAGCGTAACGCATCTTGCAAGGGCTTTTCGGGCTTGAAACGCGGCAATAATGTTCCCAAAGCATAACGGGCCAAATCGTCTAAATGATTCAACCTGAATATTCCTTCAAGGTAGCCGTTTACCGCTTTGTCCGAACGGATATCGATACGCCTGCGGCCCAGCGTATCGCGGGCTTTAATATCCATAAAACCCAAGTGGTAATGATTGTAGGAATTGACATAATCGACATTTTCCAAATGCCAGGACCCACGCACATCGTCCAAAGTTTTTCCGTGAAAACGCATTCGTGTAACACCCGACAAACGGGCCAATGTATCGGACTTTATCCAACGGGTACGATACAAATCGGCGCTGTCCAACGAAGCCGTAAAATCGAAAGTGTTTTCATACACGCCGAAATGAACCAATCCCTGGAAATTCATCTTAAAATGAGGGTCGTTCACATCCAAGCGGCCGTCGAATTTACCTTGCCGCAAACGGCCGCTAACATTCAAATTACGATATGCGTAGCGGCGATAATCCAAACGCTTGATTTTGCCTTGCAAACGGGCACTGGCGGTTTGTTTGTCGAATCCCTGTCCGTCGATTTGCAAATCGCCACGGATAACACCCAATTCCGTAAGTCCGAAAAGCCGGCCCAAATGCAAGGAATCGGTTTTGAGGGTCCCGCGGTAGGCGCTGTTTTTATCGAAATGGATAAACAAATCCGGTTGTAAACGTCCGGCTTGGCTACTAATACGCATATGTGTTTCCAGTCGTCCCGGAAAATATACAAGATTCCCGCGCGCAAAAACCTTGCCCGCATTTTGCACAAATGCGGGAATATTTCCGTGCACTACACCCGGCATCATTTTTTCCAAACGTGCATAGCCGATTGTCAAACTGTCGGCCAAAAGTTGAACGCCCAAACTGTCGGGTTGCATCAGGTTGAACACCACCATATCGCCTGCAAAACGAATACCCGACGAAGTGGAAATATACGCATCGTTCCATTCCCACTCGTTGAGCACCCCTTCCAAGCTGTCCGAGCGTAAAGTTATCCGTGCACCGGGAACAAAAATCGAATCCCGCAAAATGAGGTTCATATCGGCGCCCGATAAATCCGTTTGCAAACGTCCGCTCCACTCCACTTCGTCGAAAAAGCGGCGCAATTGCTCACGCGTGTAATGTAAACGAATATCACCATTGATTTGCGAAGATTCCGTGCCCCAGTGCAAATCCGAAAATAGCATACGGCCCGGCCCGTAGGCAAAACGCAGACTCATATCCCTTACTTCCAATCCGTAAAGGTCGCGGTAACGAGTATCCTGCAAAACGGCTTCCACTTCTTTGCCGCGTATTACAAAGGGCTCGATTCGACCCGATAATTGCTCAACACTGTATAAATTTTCATTTTTAATATTCAAATTGCGCAACCTAAAACCGAAATCCGACAATTCCACTCTTTTGATATGCAACAAAAAAGGATTCCCCGAAGACGGCCCCGCCGTCAAGGAATCAATGATGCTCACCAAGCGGTTCAAATTATCGGTTTTTTCGCCGGCATATTGCGTAATGTAAAGCCGTGCACTTTCGACCGAAGTATTTCCCAAGCGGACGCGGTTTTTCTTTAAATCTCCGTAGGAGAGAATAAAACCGCGCAAGCGGCGAACGGCTATCAATGTGTCGCCGTGATGATCGCGCACCACAAGGTTTTCCAGCACCGTTTTGCCCGATGGCATCCATTCGATACGTCCGATATCCACATCTATTCCGTAATGTGCATCCACATAGCTTGCGACCCTACGGGCCAGAAAGGTTTGCACGGGCGATAAGGACAACAAAAGGGTGAGCAGCAAGAGCAATACCACGAAGATACCCGCAATCCACAACAGGATTTTTCCAAGGACGTATCGGCGCTTTTTGTTTAATTTTGCGGGCATATGCTAGCGTTGAACAAAATTAAGAAAGATATTCTGATTCTGGGCATTGAATCGTCTTGTGACGAAACATCGGCCGCCGTTTTGCACAGCGGCCGGATGCTCAGCAATATTATTGCCACCCAGGAAGTGCACCGCCAATACGGTGGCGTGGTTCCCGAACTGGCTTCGCGTGCGCATCAGCAAAATATTGTGCCCACGGTGGATACGGCGCTAAAACAAGCCGGCATCACGCCGCAAGAACTAACGGCAGTGGCCGTAACCGCCGGACCCGGCCTTCAAGGTTCGCTATTGGTGGGGCTGTCGTTTGCCAAATCTATGAGTATGGCTTTGGACATTCCACTGATAGGCGTTCATCATATGCAAGCCCACATTTTGGCCAATTTCATCGATGATGCTTCGGGCCGTGCGCCGCGGTTTCCTTTTCTGGCACTGACCATCAGCGGCGGGCATACGCAAATCGTGCTGGTGCGCGATTATTTCGATATGCAAGTTTTGGGCCAAACCCTGGACGACGCCGTAGGCGAGGCCTTCGACAAAACGGCACAAATCATCGGCCTCCCCTACCCCGGCGGCCCGGAAATCGACCGGCTGGCACACCAAGGAAATCCCACGGCTTTCCGCTTTCCCAAACCCAAGGTCGAAGGACTGAATTTCAGTTTTAGCGGACTGAAAACGTCCATCTTGTACTTCCTACAAAAAAAACAGAAGGAGAACCCGGAATTTATCCGGCAAAACCTGGCCGACATTGCCGCATCGGTGCAGCATACTATCATTGAGATTCTAACCGACAAAATAGGCCAAGCCGTTGCACAAACCGGCGTCCGGCGCCTGGTAGTGGGTGGCGGTGTTTCGGCCAATCGCGGGCTGCGCGAACGCTTGGAGGAACTTGCCCGCACCGAAGGATGGGAATTGTACATTCCCCGCTTTGAATACACGGGCGACAATGCGGCTATGATTGCCATCACCGGCTATTTGAAATATCAACGCGGCCTTTTCGACGACCTTCGACTCACGCCCAAGCCGCGGTGGGATATGTAGGAAACATTTTTTTTATGGCGTTTCGAAGCCCTTCGGGCTTCTCCACGGCTCCACAAGCCTTCGGCTTCCCGGGGCCTGTGCCAAAGGCAACGCCTTGTCTTGTTCCGCCCTCCGCGAGCCCTGACGGTCTCGCTCCGGTGCTCCGGGAGCCGGCACGCTCTGGCTTCGGCTTCGCGTTTGTCTCCCTTCGCAGCTTCGCAAGCCCTTCCGGCTCCGCTTCGCTTCGCCGTTGGTCTTGCTTCGCGGCCCTCGGAGTCCTTCGGTCTCCTCGGGAAGCGGCGAACCCGCTGCGCGGTTTCGCCTTCAAGGTTTGCAGTAGGAGAACGCAAATCGGAAATCTTAAATCGGTTGTTCGGTGTTCGATATTCAAGCGCGATTTATCGCGCGCCATAAAGCGCCAGGGATGGGAGCGGTATGAGCCGAAGGGCTGCCGCCGGCCCGCCGTGGCGGGGTGGCTGACAGTGGGAAGCCGCACCGCCACGCATTGCGGGCCAAGAGCAGCCCGAGGCGAATTTAAGCGGACAGCCCGGCGGGCGCGGCTTGGCGTTGCAGGAAGCATAAAGTGATGGCTGCTGCAACGCCGTGAGGAAACGGGTTTCCGCAAGGGCGCTCCGCCGGCCGAAGCGGAACCCGTGGCGCCGCCGCGGCGCGCTTCGCGCGCCGGGCGGATGGCCGGATGTAACCAACTGAAAGTCAGCCAACGCGGGGCTGTCCAAAAAGGCCCAAATCAATATTATGGTCAAATTTCAATATTTTGCAATCCACTTATAATCAATGGATTGTCTTACTCCAAACCTTTAAAAAAAGGATATATTCAACAAAAATTTTACTTTTTGGACAGCCTCACGTCCTTGCGTAAATTCCAATATCCGGCCATCCGCAGCGGGCATTCGCCCGCCGGCGGCGCCCCGAACGCCAGCGGCCGGGCGCCCTAATAATGATTCCAACAAAAAAACCGCTCCCATTCCGGGAACGGTTTCCGTAGCGAGGGCGGGACTTGAACCCGCGGCCTCCGGGTTATGAATCCGACGCTCTAACCTGCTGAGCTACCTCGCCGCAAAAGCGGTGCAAATATAGGAATTTTTTATCTTTGACAAAGATTTACATCCACCGGAAAATGAATGATTATCTCCTGGCCGCTATTGTTTTTGTTCTGGCTTTTCCGTTCGGTTTTTGGCGAGCACGGAGCAAGTTCCGTTCGCGCGACTGGATGTTGGCCATCCACATTCCGGTGGTGATTATTATCGGCCTGCGGCTGGTGAACAAGTTTTATTTCGACATTGGATTTTCGTGGCGTTCGTTGGCACTGAACATTACGGCCTTTATGCTGGCCCAATATCTGGCCGGCGTAATTTACAAACGGCGACTGGCCAAAAAACAAGCGGAATTATAACTCCCGGGCGTTGAACGTATCCCCTTGGCGCAAATCGCCGGTGCGATAACCTTTGAGAAACCAACGCACACGCTGTTCGGATGTGCCGTGGGTAAAGGCGTCGGGCACCACATAGCCCATGCTACGTTTTTGGATGCGGTCGTCGCCTACGGCCGCGGCGGCACGAACGGCTTCCTCTATGTCGCCTTCGTCCAACACGTGTTTCATTTGTTGGATGTGCCGTGCCCACACGCCCGCCAGGAAATCGGCTTGCAATTCAAGGCGAACGGACAGCCGGTTGAAATCACTTTTGCTCATACGCCGGCGCATACGTTCCACCCGGTCGGTAATGCCCAAAAGTTTTTGGACGTGATGGCCTACTTCGTGGGCGATCACATAGGCCATGGCAAAATCGCCCGAAGCACCGAATTTATTACGCAAATCGCGGTAGAAACTCAGATCGAGATAAATTTTTTCGTCGGCCGGGCAGTAAAAAGGGCCCATGGCCGATTGGGCCATGCCGCATGCGGCCTGTGTGTAGCCGTCGTAGAGCACCAAGGTGGGAAAACGGTAATTTCGATGCAACTGCTTGCGAAAAATGTCCGACCACACATCCTCGTTGTCCTTGAACACCACCTTGGCAAAATCGGCCAGGGCATCGTCATCGCGTTTCGATGCGGGCGATGCCGGTGCCTGTTGCACGGGCGGCATTTGCTGTTGCAACACGTCGGTGGGTGGTTCGCCGGTGAAGAAAGTGTAGAGAAGCGCAATAACAATGGTTCCCAAGCCGATTCCGCCGCCGATGACCCTTCCGCGCCTTCCGCCACGGCGGTCTTCAACCCGAGTGCTTTGTTCACGTCCTTGCCAACGCATAAAAAAGAGTTTTGCCAAAAATACACAAAAAAGAGCGAAAAAGTATTAACTCGTAATTCATGCGACTTTATTGGCTAAATTCTATTTTGATGCACCAGGCGAAATAGGATTTAGCCAGGATTTAGCCCGGACGCCCGGAAGCGCAGGAATGGGAATGCGGTTAATCAGAAAGAATTTTTGTATATTTGCGTCTGCTAAATCCAAAACGATATGTTGATTATTTCGGTCAAAGAAGGAGAATCCATCGACAGGGCGTTGAAGCGCTTCAAGCGTAAATTCGACCGCACCAAAACCATGCGCGAAATTCGCGAACGCATGCACTATACCAAGCCGTCGGTCAAGCGCCGTCAGCAACTTTTGCGTGCCCGTTATCGCGAACTCAAACGCCAATTGGAGGACTGATCCGCGGCAAAAAGCCGGGAAAAATTTGCAAGGGACCGACTAATTGTTTAACTTAGTCGAGTCCTTTTTTTGTATCCGGTATGGCCATTGACAAATTTTTGGATTACCTGCATCGCGAGCGGCATTATTCCGATAAAACCTTGCGTTCCTACGCAACCGATTTGGAAGCTTTCGACCGTTTTGTGCACGAAGTTTACGGTATCGGCATCGATGCGGCCGACACCAAACTCATTCGCCGATGGCTTGTATGGTTGCAATCGCAAGGTATGCAAGCCCGCACGGTCAATCGTAAACTCACGGCGCTTCGTTCCTACTATAAATTTCAATTCAAATCGGGCTTGCGTTCCGATAATCCGGCTTCGTCACTCAAAGGCGTAAAAATACCCAAAACCCGTTCGGTTCCTTTGTCCGAGGCCGAAATGCGCGTGCTTTTGGACGAATTCCCGTTTTCGGACGATTTCAAAGGCCTGCGTGACAAGGCGGTGATACAAACTTTTTACGAAACCGGCATGCGCCGGGCCGAACTTATCGGTTTGACCTGTGCCGATGTGGATCTGAGTTCCCGCCAAATTCGTATTCACGGCAAAGGAGGCAAAGAACGCTTGGTGCCCATGTTGCCCGATTTGGCTGAGATATTGGAACGTTACAAAGCCGAACGCGACATGGAATTCGGCCCTTTTTCGCCCGGCATGCCATTTTTTGTAACCGATAAGGGCAAAAAACTGTATGATATGTTTGTATATCGTTTGATAAATCGTTATATTAGCATAGTAAGCCGTAAGGAAAAACGCAGTCCGCACATGATACGCCATAGTTTTGCCACCCACATACTGAACCGCGGCGCCGATTTGCATACCATCAAACAATTGTTGGGGCACAGTAGTTTGGCGGCCACGCAGCATTATTTGCACAGCGGTTTGGCCGAATTGAAAAAAGTTTACCGGAACGCACATCCGCGCAGCAAAAAAAGATGAATATCCGTTTTTTTAACCCATAAAAAATAAAGCTATGAGAGTTCAATTCCATGCCGTTAATTTTGATGCCGACCGCAAATTGTTGGCCTTGATTCAAAAAAAACTGGATCGTTTGGATCGGTTTAATGACCGGATTGTAGAATCGGATGTCTATTTGAAGGTGAACAACAAAGGCCCGGCTAACAAAACGGTGGAAGTTAAGGTGCATGTGCCCGGGGATTCCATCGTGGTGAGCCGTGATGCGGAAACATTCGAAAAAGCAACGGATTTGGTTTATGATGTGCTCAAACGACAACTACGCAAAAACAAGGAGAAAAAAGAGCAATAATTGAATTTAATAAATGATAATAAATTTTTTTAAATTTGTTCCGAACAAACCATTAAAACCTTATCACTATGAGCAAATTCGATGATGTAGTAGCCAAAGCGGCCGAACAACTGAAAAAAGTGGGTGTCAAAGCCGACGATGCCCTGTTGCGTGCCATCGCCAAATCCCAAGGTCCGTCCATTTATTTGCGCGACGCTTCCTTGGTATCGTGCGGTGATAATGCTGAACTCAAACGCGTTGAAGACAATTTCATTGTCAAAAAATTGGGCGTAACCGACGAGGCCAAAATCAAAAAAGCTTTGGACAAGACTTGTGCGGCATTTAAAGACATTCGTCAAAAAATGCGCGTAGCGTTTTATTATTTCCTGGTAAAAGAATTGGGCAAAGAGTCGCAATTCGTTTAATTTGGGAAAAAGCATTGCAAAACCGCCCGGCAAGCCGGGCGGTTTTTTTTATTGGCGGTATTATTTCGACTTCGTAAATTTTTCCGGTTTATTATATTTTATACGCCAAAATCGTGAATTCATATTTATTGTCTCAGGTAAATTCAATTAGTAAATGCAACTTTTAGGGGTATAAATATTTCATATTCATAAAAAAAGCCTTTTAGGCACAAATCCGGGAAGGTCTGTATTGTTCCTTTGGTTTCTTCCGTGGCAGAGCCCTCTGAACTTATAACTTTTGTTTCCATATGCATCATGAATCGAATATGTTTCACAGTGCATGCTTACAATTGTGGGTACAGGAGAGCAATTTTACTCCGGCTTAATAGGAAAATTGCTGTACAATTGATAGCTTGAATCATCTGTAAATTCCATAAAATGACGACCATTATTTGTAAAAACTAATAAACCTGAAAATCCGGTTGAACTTAAAAGGTCCTCCCATTTATCAATAAAGGTATTTGTGTCAATTTCAATTATTGGATCATTATAATTTAAATAGATATAAACATTCTTATAATTACTTATTGGAGATTTTCTCAAAAATCTACTTATTTCTTCATTTCCAATGTAATCGTAGAAGAAATTATACTTTGGTTTTACAAACTTCCAATCAATAACGGTTTCTTTTTCGACGATTGGAATGTTAAGTTCCAATAATTTGCGTTTCAAGTTAATTTCAGTAATTCTATATTTTCCCGGTAGTCTTTTCAAAACCCAATTATTATAAATGTTGCCCATAAACATCTATATTATTTTGATGTAAAGTTTTACCAATTCATCTGATGATAAACTGTTGTAAATAAATGGTTATTTACAGTCCTTCTTTTTATGTTTATTTATCTTTCTTTTTCTGTTTTTTTCCCTATCCTTTTCATAGTCAAAGAAATTTATATCGTCCAAACTTTGGAAGAAACCGATTGTATGATTTTTAATTAAGTCCAAAGTTGTTTCATAACCAAAAAGTCTTCCATCTTCAAAAGAATTTAATTTTCTGGTTCGAATACATTCTATTGTTTCTTTTATTTGATAAATTAAATCACGCAATAAATCTTTAT
>JALWYR010000241.1 GCA_027003085.1 Flavobacteriales bacterium | reverse complement strand
TGGTTCGTGCCATCGAATCCTTTAACCGGCATCCGGATATTCACGGATTTATCGTGCAGTTGCCTTTGCCCGCCGGGTGGAACACCAACGGTTTGTTGGAAAAAATCGATCCGTCGAAGGATGCCGACGGCTTTCATCCGTTGAATCTGGGTCGCTTGCTGGCCGATGATTTCGATTTGATGCCCGCCACGCCGGCCGGTATTGTGGAACTCTTGCGGTATTATGACATTCCGGTGGCCGGCAAGCATGTGGTCATTGCCGGGCGCAGCCGCATTGTGGGCCGTCCTTTGGCAGCGGTGTTGGCCGGCCGGCATCCGTTGGGCAACGCAACGGTAACGCTGCTTCATTCACGTACCGAAAATCCCGGAAAATACATCCGTGAGGCCGATGTTTTTGTTTCGGCCGTGGGCATTCCGCAGCGTTGGAAAGCCGGCATGTTCAAATCCGGTGCCGTGGCGGTGGATGTGGGTATCAACGCTTTGTCCGGTGGCAAACTTGCGGGCGACATCGACCCGCAAGGGCTGGAAAAAGTGCTTTCGGCCTACACACCCGTGCCCGGTGGTGTGGGCCCCATGACCGTGGTCATGTTGCTACGTAATACGATCCGGTTGTTTGTGCGGAAAACAGATAATTCTGATTAGGATTTCGGTTTACTAAAATACCTTTTCCCTGTTTTTAACCGCAAAAGTGAGGCAACCCGACAATTATCCTATTGTTATATTTTATCCGGTTGAGGAAAATTATCTCATCAAAGTTGTTTTGATATTTTCGGTAAAAAATTGCATGGAACAAACAGGTTCGGATAAATTTTCGGCCTGGAAAAGCCGAAATATCCGCCACACTAACCGGATTTTAATAATTGTTTTTTCCAATCCACCAAAATTAATTAAATTTAAAAAACCAACTTTGCCGCATCATGAAACGTTTTTCTTACCACTTGTTCCGTCCGCTGTGGGCCGGTCTTTTCCTGCTTGTTTTGTTGACCGGTTGCCGTCGTAAATCCAAAACGCCCGTGCGTCCGTCGCACGAATTTACGGCCTATATCACCGGCTTTACTTCCGGAGTTATTTCCAACAGCGACCCCATCATGATTCAATTGGCCCAAGACCAAAAGGTCAAAGCCGGCGACACGGCCGATGTGGAATTGTTTGATTTTGAGCCAAACATCCAAGGGACGCTTGTTTGGCAAACGCCTTCGTTACTTGTTTTCCGTCCTTGGCATCCCTTGCCAAACGGGCAGGAATTCAAGGCACGCTTCCATTTGGGAAAAGTCATGCAAGTGCCCGACTCGTTGGCCGTTTTCCGGTTTAGCTTCCGCACGCGTGCGCAAGCGCTCGAAGTGCAGCCGGGAAGTTTGCAGGCCTATGATATTCAAAATCCGGTTTGGAACCGTTACGACGGCAAAATTCTAACAGCCGACAAGGCCGGAGACCAAGACGTGGAAAAATGTCTGAAAGCCGTTCAAGGCGAAAAAACCTTGCCCATTCGTTGGTCGCATGATGAAGGAGGCCGGATACACCTTTTTACGGTGGATAGCATTTACCGCGGACAGGCCGACGATGTGCTGCATTTGCGGTGGGATTCGGCGCCCATTGGTGTGTCCCAAAAAGGTGAATTCACGGTGGACATTCCTTCTATCGAACATTTTAAACTCATCGATGTCCAAACCCTTTCCGACCCCGACCAAGTGGTGGTTTTGAATTTTTCCGACCCCTTGGATCCGCAACAGGATTTGCACGGACTTATACGTTTTCGCAAACCCGTCAAGCTGCGGTTTTCCGTCCAAGGGAATACATTGAAAATTTATCCGGTCAAGCGGTTGAGTGGTACCCGCACTTTGGTCATCGCATCGTCGGTTCGTAACAGTCGTTCCAAACGATTGGGCAAAACCTACGAACGAAGTATCCGTTTTTCAAGCATTCTTCCGGCTGTGGAAGCGGTGAGCAAAGGTAACATCCTGCCCGACGCCGGCCGGCTTATTTTCCCCTTCAAAGCCGTGAATTTAAAAGCGGTAAATGTCAAAGTAATAAAAATCTATGCCGACAATATCCATCAATTCCTTCAAGTCAATCAATTGGACGGAGCCAATGAGCTTACGCGTGTTGGCCGCATAGTTTACCGCGGCGAAGTTCCGCTCACTTCCGACCATGCCATCGATTACGGTAATTGGAATGTATTTGCCCTGGACTTGAAAAAATTGTTCCAAACCGAACCCGGCGCATTATACCGCGTCGAAATATCATTCGATCGTAGTCAATCCCTTTATCCCTGCGAAGAAGCGCAGGAAGAACAAACCGGAAATACCAAAGCCCTTGAAGAAGAAATTGCCAAGCGGGAAGATGCACGCTACGATGGGCCTACCGATTATTACTATTATTTCGATGAATATGATTACGATGATTTTGATTACCGGCAGCGCAATAATCCTTGTAGCAATTCCTACTATTACCTGCGCGAACGGCGGTTGGTTCGGAACCTTTTGGCTTCGAACTTGGGCATCATAGCCAAGGAAGATGCACGGCACGGTATTCACGCTTTTGTTCACGATATTTTGCATACCCGGCCCATGGCGGATGTAGATATCAAGGTCTATGATTTCCAATACCGGCTTTTGGGTTCGGCCCGAACGGGAAAAAAAGGTCATGCTTATGTTCCGGCCGGGCGTAAACCTTTCCTTTTGGTGGCCGCCAAGGGTGAGCAACGCGGTTATGTGCGCCTGGACGACGGCAGTGCTTTGTCGGTGAGCATGTTCAATGTAGGCGGGCGTAAAGTTCGTCAAGGCATTAAGGCCTTTCTTTTCGGCGAACGCGATGTTTGGCGCCCGGGCGATACGGTTTATTTACATGCCATTCTGGATGACCGTGCCAATCCGTTTCCGCTCAATCATCCTTTGATTGTTGAAGTTTACGATCCGCAAAACCGCCTGGTGCAACGCCTCATACGGCCCAAAACCGAAAGTCCTTTGTATGATTTCCGTTTTGCCACATTGTCCGATGCGCCTACGGGCAATTGGCATGTTAAACTTATAGCCGGTGATGCCGTTTTTGAAAAAACCTTGCACATTGAAACCATCAAACCCAACCGGCTGAAAATTCAATTGCAGTTTCCCGACGATAAACTTTTGCATACCGACATAAATAATTTTGTGCTCCAAGCCCGTTGGTTGCACGGTGCGCCGGCATCGCACCTCAAAGCCAAGGTTGAAATGCGTTTGCGAAAAGGCCGTACACATTTCGAACGATACAAAGAATATCATTTCGACGATGTGGCCAAATCCTTCATCGGCGAATCCGAAACCCTGTTTGACGGACAGTTGGATGCCAACGGAAAAACCTTGGTGCCCATAAAAATCGACGTGGGCAAAGAAGCTCCCGGCATGCTGATGGCCGACTTCAAAACCCGGGTTTTCGAGCAAGGCGGCGATTTTAGTATCGACCGGTTGAGCATTCCCGTTTCGCCCTTTAAGTCTTATGTGGGCGTAAAAATTCCCAAAGGCAAAGGTTGGAACGGTGCTTTGTATTCGGACGAACCGCATATGATTTCCATTGTAACGGTGGACGAAAAAGGAAGACACGTTGACCGCAAGCGTTTGCATTTGGAAGTATATGAAATCGGATGGCGATGGTGGTGGCAACGTACCGGCGATGACGATTTGGGTTATTACTTACGTTCGTCGTCAAGCAAAAAAATCATTGATGATTATGTGGATACCCATAATGGAAAAACCCTTTACCGCTTGGTTTTCCCGCAAGAAACCTGGGGACGCAAATACATTCGTATCACCGATCCCGAATCGGGTCATAGTACAGGACAGATTTTTTATACCGATTATCGCGGATGGTGGGAAACACCAGGCCATGAGTTTCCGGGTGGGGTGGAAATGCTCACCTTTTCCACGGATAAAGACAATTACAAGATAGGCGAGACCGTCCGTATCAAACTTCCGGCCGGAAACGGCGGAAAGGCTTTGGTGAGCATCGAAAACGGTTCGGATGTGCTGGAATGGTTTACCGCCGACATTAGCCCCGGCCGGCATGAGATACAATTCCAAACCACCGCGGACATGGCACCCAACGTTTTTGTGCATATCTCCTACATTCAACCTTATGCCAATTCGGGCAACGACCGGCCCCTACGTTTGTATGGCGTGGCCCCGGTTCATGTGGTCAATCCTTCTACGCATTTGCATCCGTTGGTGGAAGTTCCTACCCAATGGCGCCCGGAAACTATGGCTGAAATTAAAGTGCGCGAACAGGATGGGCGTCCCATGCACTATGCCCTTTTTGTGGTGGACGAAGGGCTTACGGATTTGACCCGTTTTCGCACTCCCGACCCCTGGAATTATTTCTACGGAACCGAGGCGTTGGGAATCAAAACCTACGATATGTATCGATACGTATTGGGTGCTTTTGCGGGTAAAATCGCCGGATTGTTGGCCTTGGGCGGCGACCGTGAACTCATCAAACCGGGTAAGCACAAAGCCAACCGGTTTAAACCCGTGGTAAAATTCCTGGGCGACTTTTACTTGGACAAAGGTCAAAGCCGGGTTCACCGTTTCCATATGCCCGAATATATCGGTTCGGTGCGTGTGATGCTGGTGGCTGCCGACGGGAAAGGAAATTACGGCAATGCCGAGACCACGGTTAAGGTAAAAAGCCCGTTGATGGTGCTGCCGACGTTGCCGCGCGTGGTGGGCCCCGACGAAAAAATCCGTGTCCCCGTTAGCATTTTTGCCGGCAAAAAATTTTCCAATGTCAGGATAAAAATCAAAACGGGAAAATTATTGCAACCGGTTGACAAGTTCGAACAAAGTTTAAGTTTCGATAATCCGGGCGAAAAAATGGCCTTTTTTGAACTGAAAGTGGCCCCGCGTACCGGCACCGGACATGTGGAAATAATGGCTACGGGTGGTGGCGTGAAGGCGCATTACAGCGTGGAAATACCCATCCGCATAGCCAATCCGCCGGTGGATCGTATTGAAGAACGAACGCTCCGGCCAGGACAAAGTTTGGAACTGGATTACAGTGCATTCGGTATTGCAGGCACAAACAAAGCTTCGGTGGAAGTATCGCGTATTCCGTCTATCCGGCTTCAACACCGGATCGGTTACCTTATCAATTATCCTTACGGATGTATCGAACAAACCGTATCATCGGTGTTTCCCCAACTTTATTTGGATAAATTAACCGAAATCGATGCGGTTCGCCGCGCTCAAATTCAGGATAATGTCAATGCCGCCATCTTGCGCTTGCAAAATTTCCAAACCTCCGATGGGGGATTTACCTATTGGCCTGATTTCGATTCTTCGGTTTCGGCCTGGGGAACCAACTATGCCGGACATTTCCTTTTGGAAGCCAAACGCAAAGGTTATCAGGTTCCTGCCGGCATGCTCAATCAATGGATCCGCTATCAACGGCGCAGTGCGAATAATTGGCCGCAAAACGACAACAACCACCATTGGAACTTGCGTTCTTCGCAACTGAATCAGGCCTACCGTTTGTTTACGCTGGCCCTTGCCGGAAAACCCGAACGCGGTGCCATGAACCGGCTTCGCGAAAGCGGACGCTTGTATTCGGCGGCCAAGTGGTTTTTGGCAGCGGCTTATTACTTGGCCGGCAATGCCAATGTGGCCAAGCAAATTGCACAAGACCTTCCTTTGCAAGTTCCCGAATACAACGAAAGTAGTTATACCTTTGGTTCCAACGAGCGCGACGAAGCCATTATTCTTTATGTGTTGAGTTTAATGAAGGACGACGATCGCGCCGGTAAGGTACTCAAATCCGTAGTAAAAACGCTCAACTCCGACAATTGGCTTAGTACCCAAACAGCAGCTTATTGTTTGTTGGGAATCAGCGCATTTTTGGGTAACGACAAAGGAGAAAATATCAATTTTGAACTTTCAGCGCCCGGTTTGCAGCGTAAAGTTACTACGCAAGTGCCCGTTTGGCAAACCGCACTCCAATACGGCTCGGACGGTAAGGCGCAATTGAAAGTTCAAAATCTGGGACAAAATACCCTGTTTGTAACCTTGACCAACAGCGGAATTCCATTGCAAGGCAATAACGAGCCGGTGAGCAAACATTTGCAAATGGATGTACGTTACTTGGATGCCGGCGGAAACCCCGTGGACATCAAACGACTGCCACAGGGTACCGACCTTACGGTGGAAGTGCGTATTACCCACCCCGGCGTATTACCGGACTACGAAAACATGGCGCTCACGCAAATTTTCCCTTCGGGATGGGAAATTTCCAACTGGCGCATGGACAATCAAGGCGATGAACAGAAAAGCAATTATGACTATGCCGACATCCGCGACGACCGTGTGATGCTCTTTTTCGACCTGCCCAAAGGCAAGACCAAAACCTTCCGCTTTACGGTCAATGCATCCTATGCGGGAACCTACTATTTGCCCGCCGTCAAATGCGAAGCCATGTACGACCATAGTATCATGGCGCTTTCGGCGGCACGGCAAGTGGAAGTGGTGCCGGTGGAGTAAGTGAAACCGGAAGATAACTTGTAAAACCTGCCAAAAATATCGATAACTTGGATTCTGTAATAAGGTGAATAAAAATTTTTTTACAAAATTCTAGTTAGTAATACTTAGGGGAAGTACAATATTGAAAGGGTTAGTACAGTGGGAAAAATATTATTAATTCCTTCGGAAGTTGAAATCCGAATAGGATTTATTGCTTTCATTAATGAAAAGCGTAGTACAATATAATCAATCCCACCTTCCAATCCCAATAATACACCATGCTGGATAACATTTGTATGGAAAATTAGCCCCGACAAATGATATCCGCCAAAAAATCGTCCAACAAAATTAGGTCTATCAACGAAATTATAGGAATAGGAAAAGGAATAATCATCGACCCAAGTATGATAATTATTAATGATTGGGGTGTTAATTTTATAATACAAGATTCCCGTGCCCAATATCAAATCGCCTGTCTTGGTAAGTGGAATATATACATTGTATTTATTTAAAAAAGCATGAAAACCGATAGGATTTTTCGAAAAAGGAAATGCCAATCCTCCCCCCATTTCCAATGAAGAACTAAACCTTTGTCCATAAGACATTATTGTAAAACCAAAAAACACAAAAAATGCTATTGATATTTTTCTCATTGTCTGTTTTGTTTCTCTTTTTCTAGTTGTTGATGAGTTTTCTCTTGTTGACCGCAAAGTTCTTCATACTTTTTTAAATAAGTCATAAGCAAATAAAGTTCAAATTCTTTTCTGGATTTAAATGATTTTTTTAGTTTTTTAAATTCTTTGGCGGTTTGTTTCCGTATGGCTCGATCACGGGTTGTATATTTTTGATATAATGGTTTCAAATAACTGAGAAAAGCCGGACAATCCTTGCCGAACTCTTGCATGGCCCTAACTTGTAATAAAAGTCTGAAAGAAATATAGGACGGCGTTAAAACAACACCATGCTCAATCAATTCAAAATGATAGCCATATTTTTGGTCTTTTCGTTTGATATATATGTAAGTCCTGTCATAATGCTTGTTTACCCAAAGTTCGTAACGATAAACACGATACTTTTCTGTTTCAAATAATAATGGAAGTAGCTTAATTTGTGTTTTGTCGCTTAATGGTATTTTTTTATTAAACAAGTTGAATTCCTTTATAGGAACAAAATCCATGACCTCGTCAATGTTCATACTTTTATCGAACAATATGATCCGGTCAATTTTTTTTACATCAAGAAACTCTCGTGGTGAACTTTTTGTCTTTTTAAAGGTAATCCTGGTTTTATGTATATTCATACTGTAAACCCAATCACTGGGCTCCAAAGAATTTTCTACCAGGCCATTAAGGACTGTACTATCTCTAAAAATAATCTTAGCCGGCCTATATCTTTGAGCATGTAAGGAAAGCCCAACAAAAAACATCGCTAAAACAAAAATTCTTTTCATAATCAACTAAATTATGCTAACACAAAATAACAATTATTATTCCAAAAAATCAAAATACTAATAAACCCTCCTACCCCCTCGCCATTTGAGCCACCAAATCAGGCCCATAGAAGCCAGTGTGGCCCAGGCGGCACCCCGGAGGCCCCATAGCGGAACGGCCATCAGGTTTAAAACCAAATTCAGCACCGCCGCCATCACGGCCGAGTTTACAATTAATCTGTCGCGGCGGCGGGCGTAGAGCACAAAATGCCAAGCCATTGAAAAATTATAAATCGCATTGGCCGCTACCAACACTGCAAAAACATCGAAATATTGCAAGCGGTTTTGTTTGCCCAGTAAAAAAAGCAACAAGGGCATGCCTGCCAGGGCCGCAATTGCGGCTCCCCATGTCCATTTACGGATTTCATGCCGGAAGTGCAGGAATGATATGGCTGACGTCCGGTTATCATTATCGGAATCTGTTTCAATAATTCCCGCTTCGCTGTCCGGCTTGCCCGCATTGTTGTTCATCAAGGTCTTGACCACCTGCGGATACAACACCGAAATCACGGCCGTGTACACCACGGTATTGACCAGCATGGCCATATTGGAAAAAAAGGTGTAAACTCCCAAACTCACCTTGTTCATAAAAGCATCGATCACGTAGCGGTCGGCAAATTCCACGAGTTTAAAACTCAGGGCGGCTACAAAAAAAGGCAAGGCAATCCGCCAACCGCGCCATATCCACTGCATTTGTAGTTTACGCTCAGGCAACAAGGCCCGCCAGGCATCCCGCCGGGCAGCCAGCACCGTGGTCAATGCCAACAAATCACCCGCAAACCAGTAACGCAACAAATCCCCTATGTCCAAGCCGCCGCCGGCATACATTTGCCAAAGGGCCGGAAGCACCCATAAGCCGTTGCGCAGAAACAAATTCACATTGGCCCACAGCGGCCGGCCCACCAAAAACAATAGCCGGAAAACCTCCATGGCCAAATGCTCGGCCACCAACACGGCAAAAAACCAACCGGCATATTGCCAGTCCAAAAAACCGTAATAAAACAAAAGCAAAAACAGCGGCAATATCAACGGATATAGTATCGCGTAGAACAACAATTGGTGCCAAAAAGGATTATGCAGTTCCCGCCCCGGACGCAACCATTCGCGCTGCACATAGGTGTAAAATTCCATCCCCAGCAAATAAGTGCCCAAGGTAATGCTCACCGCCACCAAACCGTATTGCCCGTAGAGCGCTTCCGAATAACGGAAAAACAAGGCAAAAAAGACAAACCGCAAGCCCAATGCGGCCATACGGATAAAAAGCAAAACCAACTGCCGGCGCAGCGTCATAACAAACATTTGAGGGCCCGCAGGCCACCGGTCAATTTACGAATTTTGTTTGAGCCACGCCATTTTAACCGCCGCCACGGCACAATCCACGCCTTTGTTGCCGTGTTTGCCGCCCGAACGGTCGCGGGCCTGTTGTATATTGTCATCGGTGAGTACACAAAAAATGACCGGTGTTTCGCCGCGGACATTCAAATCTTTGATGCCCTGGGATGTGGCTTGGCAAACATAGTCGAAATGCGGCGTTTCGCCACGGATAATACTGCCGATGGCCACAATGGCATCGATAAACCGGTTTTCTTGCATCCGGCGTGCCCCGTAAATCAGTTCAAAACTGCCGGGCACTTTCCAAACGATGATATTTTCGTCCTTAACGCCCACACGCAAAAGGGTTTCCCGGGCGCCTTCCAGGAGTTTTCCGGTGATTTCGGGATTCCATTCCGACACCACCAAACCGATGCGCATATCCGATGCATCGGGCAGTTGGCTTTCGTCGTAGTACGAAAGATTTTTTTCGCGTGTGGCCATTGCGCGCTTATTTGGCGTATTCCGCTTGGGCCAGGAAAATTTTGGCCTCTTTTGCGGCCGGCGACGAAGGGTATTTGTCTTCCACTTCCTTCAAATATTTGCGGGCCTTGTTCAGGTAGCCCTCGTCCTTTTTGGATTTGTACAAATCCAAGGCCACTTTGCCGGCTTTGGTCAGGAACATAGGTGTGGTATAGGCATTGTCGGCGGCCCGGGCGGCTTTTTTGTAGTATTCCAGTGCGTCTTCGGGTTGATTCAATTGCAGAAAAGCATCACCGATTACGCCCAAGGCCAAAGGATGCAGTACGGCATCTTTGCTTTTGAATTTGCTCAGTTCCGATACGGCCTTGTCGAACTGACCCAGATGGTAGTAGGCAATGCCGGCGTAGTAATGGGCCAGGTTGCCCGAAGGCGTGGAACCGTATTCATCCATCACGTCCAGCACGCCGTATTTGCCTCCATCGCCTTGCAGCACTTTTTCGAACAGTTGTTTTTGCTTGGCAGGGTCGGTTTCGTCCACGGCTTGTTCAAAGAGTTTTTGGGCCGGATAAAGAGCGTTGGCCGCTTCGGCGCGTTTGGGCAGCACCACCCGTTGGTGATAGAAATAATAGCCCGCCACCAGCAGGGCCAAAATGACTATACCCGTAAAAATTTTATTTTGATGACGTTCCAAAAACTTTTCCGACCGTATGGTCAAGTCTTCCACGTTTTCCAGACTTTTGGCCACCAGACTTTCGTCATACACGGCGGTTTTCTTGATTTTCTTGTAACCTTTCTTTTTATACGTTGCCATAAAACGAACAAATTTTCATCGGTCTTGCAAAGATATATGTTTTTTGTAAACAAAAGCTTGCGTCCGGCGGTTTAATTGTTTTTTTTCGGCGCTCCGAAGCCCTCGGGGCTTCTCCGCGGCTCCACAAGCCGTCGGGGCGCCGGCGGCGGAATGAAATTCCGCTACCGGCGGCGCAAAATATCGGCGCCAAATGTTTTGGATGCGGAATTAATCGATTATTCAACGCCTTGGGCCGGGAAAATCCCGTGGTTTTTGCGCCGCCGGCCCCGCGCCGAAGGCGCGGGGCCGGCGGCCCTTGTCTTGTTCCGCGGCTCCGCGAACCGCCTTGCGGCGTTTCGCTTCGCAGCTCCGGCAGCCCTGCGGTCTGCCTGCGCAAGGGCGGGGAGCCTGCGCCTTCCAACAGCCAAACCCTCCCTGTCGCGGCTTGTCTCCCCGCCGGCTTCACGAGCCCTGGCGGTCTCGCTTCGCAGCTCGGGGAGCCGGCACGCTCCGCCTACGGCTTCGCGTTGGTCTCCCCTCGCAGGCTGCGGAGCCCTTCGCACTTCGCAAGCTCAGTGCTTGGTCTCCTTGCTTGTCGCCGGGCCGGAGGTGC
>JALWYR010000240.1 GCA_027003085.1 Flavobacteriales bacterium | reverse complement strand
ACGATGCGCTCTTCCAAGGCCTTACCTTCGGGCCCGGTGTCGGCAAAGCCGGCGGAAATGATGATGAACCCGCGGGTGCCCTTTTTGCGGGCCAAGATACGGACAACTTCTTCGACAAAACGGGCGGGGATGGCAATGATGGCCAAGTCCACTTGTTCCGGTAAGTCTTTCACATCGGGGTAGGCGGTGAGTCCTTGCACACGGTTTTTTTTGGGATTGACCACATAAAGCCGGCCGGCGAAATGATGATCCAATAGGTTTTTTAGCAAACGGCCGCCGGGTGCTTGCAAATTATCGGTTCCGCCCACCACAACGATAGACGACGGACGGATAAGTGCAGGATGAATGGCCATAGCGGAATTTTAGACGAAAATACCGCAAAATCCGGGAATTATCAACCGGAAAAACGTTTTTTGGTATAAATAACGCCGCAAGCGTATTAGCGGCAAGCAAAGCGAAGCGTCACAGGCGGCTCCCGGAGCATGCGAGGGAAAACAGGCGGGGCCGGGCATTGGCCCATGGAAACGCAGGTTTACCTATCCGGCGGCGAAGACCGGCAGCGCCGGAGCGTAGCGGAGGCGCCAAAGGGCTTCGTAGCCCGCGGAGGGAGACGCCGAAGGTGGCTCCCGGAGATGCCGAGGAAACCGAAGGGTTCCGAGGCCCGCGAAGCAAGACCAACGGCGAAGCAAAGCGGAGCCGGAAGGGCTTGCGGAGCTGCGAGGCAAGACCAAGGCCAAAGCGAAGCGGAGGCCTGCCGGCTTGCGGAGCCCGAGGGGAGACAAAAGCTGAGCCCTAGGCGAAGCTTGCCGGCTCCCCGAGCTGCGAAGCGAGACCGCCAGGGCTCGCGAAGCCGCGAAGGCAGACCGCAGGGCTGCCGGAGTACCGGAGGGAGACAAGGCGCGGGCTTGGCACCGGCCGCCTGGAAGCCGAAGGCTCCCGGAGGGCGAAGCAAGACAAGGGGCGCCGGCGCCGCGCCTCCGGCGCGGTGCCGGCGGCGCAAAATCAAGGGCGGAATTTTCGTGAGGCGATTTCAAAAAAAACCTAATACCGGACATCCGGTTCACCTGCCGTAAAAATTTTGCGCCGCCGGCAGCGGAATATTCATTCCGCCGCCGGCGCCCCGAAGGCTTGCGAAGCCGCGAAGAAAACCCCGCAGGGGGTTTCGAAGCGTTCATCCTTACCGGTAAAACTCACCCGTCTTTTCGCCCACATTGCCTCCTTCCAAAAAATCAAGGATTTGTTTGATAACCTCCTTGTTGCGCAAAATGCGACGATGGCCCAGCCCCCGGGTAAGCAATAAATGCCCTTGCGGCAATTTTCCGGCAATGGAAATCGCTTCGGTGTAGGGCACTTCTTTGTCGTCGCGGTCGTGAACAATCAGCGTGGGTATCTCCACCTTTTCGGCATTGTAACTTCCGGCCAAGCGGTCGATATCTGAGCCGTAAACCCGGGCCAAGTACTCGATATTGAGCCGGGCAATGTCGGGTTTGAGACCCATAATGGCGGCAAATTGGTAGAAAATCCGCTTGATGGAATCCGGGATGCCGATGGTAACCAAATATGCGGGGCGGACGCCATGGCTACCCACCGCATTCAAGGCCGCAATGCCACCCATACTATGGCCGATGATAGCATGAAACGGGCCGTGCTGCGCTTCGGCCGCTTTGATGGTTTCGATAAAGTGCAGCATCAACGTGCGTTTTCCGCCCGACTGGCCGTGGGCCGGAGCGTCGAAGGCAATGACGCGGTAGCCGCGTTCCACCAAACGCCGGCCCAAATGAATAAACTGACTTCCCCTACCCGACCATCCGTGGGCCAGTAAAACCTTTTTATCGCCCTTGCCCCATTCATACATACGCACTTTTTTGCCTATGGCCTCCACATCCATATCCCATTGACGGGCTTGCTCGCGCCATTGGCGCTCGGCTGGCTTGATGCCATGACGTTGAGGTAGCATAAAAAAGTAACGCGAATAGGCCGCGGCCCATTTTACCGAAAAAAATTGCAAAAAACGCCCCACCCAAACAATGGGTTTGGGCACGGGATAGATGTTGGCCGTTTGGCCTTGGGAGGTTTGTTTTTCCATAGTTTCGTCCGTGAATTATAAGGTTTGAATTTCCCTGTAATGTTTTTCCAAATATTTGATGTGCCTACGCTCGGCAAAAAACCGGTAAATGCCAATGGCCAAAGTAATAAAGGACAAGACAATAAAAACATAACCGACTTTTTCGTATTTGCTGAGCACTTCCCATTTAACAAGGGCCACACCCGAACTCAGTAGCACCATAAAAGTGCGTAAATAAGTCAGAAAAGTGCGTTCGTTGGACAAACAGATCATTTCCACGGTCATAAGGGCGGCCAAATGCTTATCTGGACTTTGCGTTTTCATTTTAGCGTTTTTTTTCTGATGATTGAAAAATAACTCCGGTTTTTATGTCCGTTTCGCGCACCAGCCATTGCATTTGCACAAACCGCAAAGCATGTGCAACCGTATACCAATCCGACATGGCTTTACGTTGAACGCCCGAAAGGGATTTGTAGGTTTCGGTGTAAAAAGCCGGAACATTGAGCAGGATTTGCAAGTGCATTTTCCCCTCCGCCTTTCGGGCAATACGACGGAAAGCCGGAACCCGCGAAAGCGTCCGGCGCGAAATCACGGAGTTGAGGATTTGTTCCAAAGTTTTTTCGTTGTCGGAAAAAATGACGAAATCCTTGACAATGGTGTAGTAGGGTAAACTCATTCCATCGGTCCATTTGCCGAATAGCATACGGAAAAAACTTTTTTCGGACAGGTAATTGATGGTGTAACCTTCATAGTCATAGCTCCGGAATTTGACCGGAGTCCGCCGGCGCAGTTTACGGGCCAAGAAGTCCAATTTTTCGCGGGCGAAATCAATATCGTCGGCACGGATGAGCAGGGCAACGGATTTTTTGCCGCCTTCGGCAGGCAGTTGGGCAAGACCTATTTCGTCGCCAATCCAAGCAATAAAATCTTTGTCCACATCAAAGCCAAGCCATCGTTTGAGTTGGCCGGTATATTTACGATAAATTTCTCCTTGCCCGGGATGCTTGCGAAAATGCTCTTGCAAAGCTGTGCGGTAGAACTTAGCAAAGTCGGAAGTATGAAGCGACGTGTAGAGTAAAGTCCGTCCGGGCAACACATCCGGCGCTTCGGTTCCGGCTCCACGGGTTTGGCGGAAAGGTTCCAATAAATTGGTGGCCGTATCGGGCACGGTAATTCCACGGGCAATGACCAAATCCTTTTTTCGTTCCAATCCCAGCCCGCTCAGCCGGAAACTGCGGGCAAAACCATAGGTCATGGCGCCCGGCTTTATCCCAAAAGTGGAAAGGAAAGCGGGCAATTGTCGGTAGTTGAAATAAAAGCGGGCCAATCCGCCGTCGATTTCCTCATTGATACTTTGC
>JALWYR010000239.1 GCA_027003085.1 Flavobacteriales bacterium | reverse complement strand
AAACATTTTTAATGATTTGGTTCTTTCTTTTGGACGAGCAAAAGAAAGAACAAGGAAAACAAAAAAGATTACAAGCCGCCCTCGAATAATGAATACCGAACAATCGAACGCCGATTTGAGCATTAAAAAAAATCGGAAATCTTAAATCGCTGATCGATAATCGGTGTTCTCCTACTTCAAACATTGAAGGCCGGCTTTGCCGGTCTTTACCGCGCCAGCGGGCGAAGCGGTATCCTTGCGCGGCAGCCGGCGAAAGTTTTTGTGCCGGCGGCGGGGGCTCGCAGCGCAAGAGACCACGCCGCCGGTCCTACAAAAACCGCCGGATGGAGGGCAAGATAAGAGCGGAGCACGCGACGGCGCCGAAATCCGGCGCCGGGGCGCCCTAAACAAAAAAAAATACGTAACTTTGCACCGGGCAAGTCCCGCACTACCAGCTCCCTCCCAATCCCCCAGGGCAGGAATGCAGCAAGGGTACGGAGGTTGTAGCGGTGAGATGCGGATCGCTTGCCTTTTTTTATGCGCCGAAAAATGTGCTTACGGCCCCGGTGATTTGTTCGATTTGGGCATCGGTGAGGCAAGGGGAGGAAGGTAATAGAAAGCCGCGCTCGAAAAATTTTTCCGATTCGTTTTTGCCCCAATATTCACATCCCGAAAAAAGTTCCATGCGGTGGAGCGGAAACCAGAAATGGCGCACTTCGATACCGCGTGCTTGCATAAAACCGACAAAATTCTTGCCGGATGTTCCCCCGGGAAGCAGGAAGGCATTGAGCCAATAGTTGGAACGTGTGCCCGGACCTTCGTCGATAGGAGTGAGGGGTAAATCCGCCAGGGCTTGCTTGTATATTTCGTGTAACCGGCGTTTGCGGTCGATGATGTTGTCAAAGTCCTTCATTTGGGCGCGAATCAGCGGTGCGGCAAGGGGATGCATGCCGTAGTTGTAACCGGTTTCCTTATGGTAGAAATAGGGTTTGTCTTCACGCGCATGGGCGGCCAGCTTGCGGGCACGGGCCGCTTGGTCACGGTCTTGAAGCAACAAAGCACCGCCACCCAATCCGCTAAAAATTTTGTTGATGTTGAACGACCAAATGCCGGCTTGACCGAAACTTCCGGTTAGTTGTCCGCCGGCAGTTGTTCCCACCGATTCGGCCGCATCTTCGATTAATAAGATATCGCAGCGCCGGGCCAAATCCTTCAAATCATTGATGCGGGCCGCCAGGCCGTAAAGATGGACCACTATCATGGCCTTGGGCTTTTGGCCGCGGGCCGCAAGTGTGCGAATGGCCTTTTCGGCATATTCGGGCGACATATTAAGCGTTTCGGGTTCGCTGTCCACCAACACAGGAATAGCCCGCTCGTATTGAAGCGGGGCCGCCGTGGCCACATAGGTGTGTGTGGGTATCAAAACCCTATCGCCATTGCCGATGCCCAGGATGCGCAATGCCAAATGAAGGGCAGCCGTGCCTGAATGCAAGGCAACGGGGTGAGGGAGTCCGAACCCGTCTTGCCACAGGTTTTCCAGGGCTTGAATATCATTGCGGTTCGGATACTTGGCATGTGTCGCCCAATCCGGTGGCAAGCAAGGAGTATGGAGCTGAATGTGAAATTTCGGATTCAAGGTGGGCGGCTGTTTGTCCAAAGATACGGATAATCGGTTTTTTTTGAACCAAGTGAGTGTAAATAATTGTTCCTTTACCAAAAGGCCTGAAACCTGAATAGAAAATATGTGGCATTTATTGTTCGTATTTCATAACGACGGAGTTGGATTCGATTTATTTCTCAAATTCGCAACTAAACCTTTCCGGATCATCAGTATTTTTTTTGACTAAATCCTATTTTGATGTTTGGCGAAATTGTTTTCGATTCGGGATGGTCATGAAATAGAACCAAAAAATCCAATAACGGGTTTGGAATAATCTTTGTAACTTAACGTCCTGTAAAAAGTGGTTTTTATGCGATATAAACTCCTGTTGTTCTGGGCCGGTTTGTTTTTGGCGGCCGGACTTCAAGCCCAAAATTATTACCGCCTGCGGGTGGACATTACGGTCAAGAAGAAAAATTTCGACGGCACCTATTCGCTTTCGAAGGGAACGGTTTACTACGATAACGTGACCAAAAAAATGGTGATGGATATGTGGTTTCCCTACAAGGAACGCTACGTGATGTATGGCAATATGGTGTATAAATTCAAGGATGGCAAACTGGTTTCGGCTTCGCAAAATCCGGCCCCGCCCGAAACGAGTATTTTCGCTCTGGTGCTCAAAAACAACCTGCAATACTACGGGCTGGAAAATTCGGGTTATAAACTGGCCGACATTGAGGAAGACGAAGGCCTGGTGATTTCCACCTGGATTCCGCCGGCCAACCTGCAAAAGGCCGTGGGCAAACTGATGATAGCCAACAAAGACGGACGCATTACGGGCATTATCTTTTTTAGCACCGAAGACGACAAAAAACCGGTGAGCAAGCAGTTTTTCGAAGATTATACCAGCGTGCAAGGTATTCCTTTTCCTACGCGTATGGTGCAGTTTTTCTACGACAAACAGGGCAATGAATCCATTCAACAAACCGAATTCAAAAATATTGTAATCGATGAAAAGGGTCATAACGATTTGTATGACTTTCCTATTGAGCGTTATGCTGTGGGCGCAGGAGGTTGATTCGTCCGGGCCGCCGGCTTATATTCGAATGACGCAGGATGTGATGGATGCACCGGTGCACCGCCACGATTGGAGCGGGCCTCTGCGCCACGCCCGCAACGAAGCCGTTTTTGTTTTCGGATTGATGTATTGGGTGTATAAAAATTTTATTTCGTCGCAAGATATAGATTCGTGTGTGTTCACGCCTTCGTGTTCCACCTATATGATTTTGGCCATTCAAAAACACGGTGTGTTCATCGGTTTTTTGGAAGGTATGGACCGCCTGACCCGTTGTTCGCCTTTTGCCAACGGGCATTATCCGATAAACCCACAAGCACGTAAGTATGAAGATCCGGTGGATTAGACGATTTGTTTGGTTGGTGCTGTTGGCAGGAGTCGGCGCAACGGCCCAGGAAAAGCCGGCGGCCGATAGTTTGTCGCCCACCAAAGATAGCTTGGTTTCCAAACCCGTGAAGGAAAATTTGTTCGATGCGGCCCATAGCCGGCGCTTTGCCGATTATTTGTTCCGCACCGGTCAATACGATTATGCCACCGAAGAATACCAACGGGTGGCCTTTTTGCAACCGGCCGATGCCTATCCGCGGATACAAATTGTCAAGGCCCAGGAAGGGAAAAAGGATTATTACCGTGCGCTGGGCTATTTTGAAATGTTTTTCCCGCACTTCGACACCTTGCAGGTTCCCTACCAAAAAGAAGCGGTCAAGTTGTATGTGCTCAACGGTGAATATGCCACGGCAAGGAAGCGGCTTTGGGCTTCGCGCCTGGACACGGTGCGAAAACACACCTTGGACCTGGG
>JALWYR010000238.1 GCA_027003085.1 Flavobacteriales bacterium | reverse complement strand
AAAATTAATTATCATTTTTGAATATATTAAATTTATAAATTTATTCATCTTTTATATATATACGAAAATATTTTTTTTTCGCTTTACCTGCTTTTTCAAGATAGTTTAAAATAGTTTTTATAAATATATTCGATGTTGTCAACCTTTGCTGTCCGTCAACGATATAAATTTTCACATATTCATCTATTTTTCCGTCTTCGTGGAAAAGAAAAGTTCCAAAAAAATAGGGTTTATCAATACGTTGATTTTTTAGGTCATTAAGAAAATCTAAAAGTTGTTTTTCACCCCAAGTATAGGCTCTTTGATATTCTGGAATTTCAAATGTTTTATCTCCATCAAAAATATCTCTAAATTTTAATTTTCCTTCTTGCATAATTTATGTTTTTTTATTGCACACAACGGTTTAAATATGGTGCGTTTGGCATTTCATCGCTCCAAATTTTCAATTTACTACTATGTTTATTTATTGCTATGATCTTCATTTATAGCACTATCTGCCAAATGCACTATATTTTTTGTTAGGCACAGTTTTTTTAAAATCCGTAATATTTCCATATTGCTTCAGCTAATAAACTTCCAGCAGCTCCAATTCCAACATTCCACGAACCATCTAAAGCTTTGTTTACCATTTTTCCAATCCAACCATTTACTTTTTCTCCAAAAGTCTTATTTTCTGCGTTTGGTTCTTCTGTGTCAATGATTTCAATTAATTCCGCTGTATCTTCTTCTGATATTCCATTTTTTTGTAAGAACTCAGAAAGTTCTTCTTTGTTTCCTTTATTAATTGTAATGTTAGCATCAATTTTAGCTTTGTCGCCAGTATTGATTACATTACCGTCTCCTGTATTTGTAATATTCGTACTCATAAATTGAACTATTGTTTGGTTATTTGTTTCTCGGTGTTCGTTGTAAGTTTTTATCTCAATTTCATAACCAAATTCCTCTGCTATTTTCATTACGAATTCAAGTAGTTTGGTTCTTATGTAATTTGGGATATCTATAATTATATTTCCATTTCCGATTAATTTAGCACCAACAGCATCTAATCTTACGTCACTTTTATATAACCTTCTTAATGCTGGTTGAATTATGTGCAACATTTCCATTGGAATAGGACGATAAAATTCGTTTTTATCTCCTTTACTTTCTAGCATTTCTTTAGCCATTTTTTCAACAGTCGCAATCCCTTCACGTACATCTATATATCTTAAAACTTCTTTAAATGGACTGTCTAACATAGATATAGGAATTTCCACTGTGTGCCTGTTCATATAAGCTTGAACTTCAACTATTAAACGAGCAATTGTCTTTCGATATTCAGGAACAACCGAATCTTTTGATTTATATCCGTTTATCTCGTTGTTTGTGAATTCAATTAACTCGCTGTTCTTCGTCAATCTTCCAAAGTAATTAAGTTTCAATAGTGGATTTACTAAACTCTTTTCAGCGTCCAGAAGGTCATTAATTACATCATTAATTATAAAAGTATTTTTTGGATCACTCATCTTTTCTATAATTGTGCCTAACGGTTGTATATAGTTACAAAGTTACTTATATTTCTCATTTATACAACCTATTTGTTGTTATATTTCACTTATTTTGTTGTGTATAGTTAATTTTTATATATGTTATCCAAAGGATTGGTTAATTTGGAAAAGTCTGTTTTGGCCACGCGGGTAGATATTTTTGTTGTGTGGGAATTATTGTATTCAAAAACATATAAGCTCGTTAAGTTTTATGCTGTTGACCGTCAGGTAAAGTGATATCAAGTGATTCCGTTATGAAATTTATTTGTGTGAAGTTTCAACTTTTTCCAATGCCAGCAATTTGGCTAATAACTTCTCTGATTTATAAACCTTATATTTGTAATAACCAAGAAATAATAATATCGTCAGGATAATATAAATCCCGTATAGCCACCATTTTCCAAAAAAAGGAAAATCCGTTAAAATAGGGAAATAAATCATTAAAATGATGAGCACTACATTGGGAATTAATGCAAAAATAAGTAGTGTTTGAAGTTCTGCCGGTAATGAAATGCTCATAAATATTTCGGTATGATTGTCTTTGGGATAAAACTTTCCGGTTATTTCAGGATTTAAAAATATTTCCCTACATGATCCCCAAAAGAAGGTAGGGTATATTTTAAATCCATCCGGGGTAATTTTTCCTTCAAATTTGTATTTGGAAGGTTTATGATATATTAAAAAACCATCACAAGAAAAATATTTTTCCGTTACGGCTGACAATCTCGTAAAAATTTCATCTGCGGTTAGCGTTGAATGATATTTTGTTTCACGTTGAAAAATCACTTTTCACATTCTTTAATAGCCTTGTCAATTACATTGAATACAGGATGTTCCTTGGGAAATACATTTTCAAAGATTTGACGGGCTTTGGAGAAGTATATTTTGGCTTTTTTCTTGTCTTTATTCAAAAAAATGCGTCCTAAATAAAAATTCAAATTGCCTTGTACTTTCATATTGTTGTGATAGGCTTGAAATTGTGATTTGTAGAAGTCGATAAGTGTGTCAAGTTTATTATTATTCATAAAAAGTTCTTCAAGGTCATTATATATGGTTGGATTTTCGGGGTCCAAATCAAAAAAACGTTTTGTTGTTTCCATGGTTTTTGGATTTTCTGTTTCCAAATATAGAGCAAGCAATGGACGAAGGTTGTAATAATTTCCGGGATCAATTTGATTGGCCGTTTCAAAATATTTTATGGCATTTGCAATGTCATTCATTTCCCAATAAATTTGTCCGGTCATACGCGCCGCATCACTTTTATATTCGGGAGCATCATAAAGTTTCAATGATTTTTTGGCGTGATTCAATGCGTTTTTCAAATCCCTTGAAAACATATAGGCGTAAGCCAAATTATAGTGGGCGCTTGCATATTGGTCATTCAATTTTATTGATTGGCGGAAATAGGGGATACTTTCCTTCAATTTTTGCTGGATAAGCCGGATATAGCCCAAGGCATAATATGCAAAATAATCGGCACATTTTCCTTCAACGGCTTTTTGGAAATAAGTTTGGGTGAGTTGCATCAGGGTTTCCTCATCTTTTAACCAATTCCCACCATATCTCAAAAGTACTTCAAAGTAATAATCGCCCAGGCCTTTGTTTAGTTTACAGTTGTCCGGATATTTTTTAAGCAGGTTTAATAGAATGCTATCGGCAGGAAATACGTGTATATTATAGGCACCGTTCGTGCCGCGGTAGTCACTAATATTTTCGTTTTTATTGAGGTCTTTCAGGGCAAACATTTGGTGCATAATGCTGGTTACATAGTATTTGAGCAAGATATCTTCTTTCAGTAATACTACATCGGGTTTTCATTGGAGGGATCGGCTTTTTCCAGTAAATTATAGGCGGATTCATATTTCTTTTGTGCTATCAGCGTTTTGGCCTTTCTGATGATAGAATCATTCGTTTGGGCGGAAGTTGTCAATGAAAATAGAACAAATAACAAAAAGGGAATTTTTTTCATCATTATATTTATTTACTAATCAAAGATAAGCAAATTTGATTTGGGTATGATTACAGTTTTTATGAAGAGTATGACAGCGTAAGCATGAAAGATTAGATGAATTTAAAGTTTTTGCTCGTGTAAAAAACATAAATATTAAAATTAACTTCGCCCCGGTTCCGCTCCCATCCCTGGCGCGGAAATAAATTTTTTTTCCGGTATGTTGTTCCTTGGGTCCGGAACCTGGCAAAAGGGCACTAACCTTTCCGGTTCGGTTTTTGCGGCAATTTTTGCCCCCACAAATTTCAAAGGTGTTTTTTTTCTTTCAGTTCGTTTTGGTAGAACTTAAAAAATTCGACCAGAATTTCATTGCGGATGCGCCGGAATTCCGCCATAATTTCTTCGTCGGTGCCGGTGGCTTCGGCCGGGTCTTCAAATCCGATGTGCAACCGGTGTTTCACCTCGCCCGAAAAATACGGACAGGTTTCTTTGGCGGCATCGCAAACCGTGATTACATAATCAAAGGGCTGATCCAAAAATTCCGATACATTTTTCGGCCGGTTGCCGCTGATGTCGATATTCATTTCCCTCATGGCCACGATGGCTTTGGGATGCACTTCGTTGCCGGGGTCGGTGCCGGCGGAATAGACTTCCAAAGCCGGGTCAAAGGTTTTTAAAAATCCTTCGGCCATTTGACTGCGGCACGAATTGCCGGTGCACAAAATCAATATTTTCGGGGGCATAATACAAAGATAAGGATTCCTGCCAACGGGCAAAAAATATTTTCCCGCGCCAGCGGGCGCAGCGGTATCCTTGCCCGGCAGCCGGCGAAAGTTTTTGTGCCGGCGGCGGGGGCTCGCAGCGCAAGAGACCACGGCGCCGGCCTTACAAAAACCGCCGGATGGAGGGCAAGATAATAGCGGAGCACGCGGCGGCCGCCTCATGATTGCGCCGCCGGCTGAGCCGTGGGCGAAAGGCGGTGGCTTGCAAGAATGAGAGCGGCCGGGCGCCCGAAAATAAATTATACAGCAGAACAATAGGTTTTTCAACAACAATTTGTTAATAAAAAATCGGCAAAGCATTAAAACCCGTTTCCAAAAAAATATATTTTTGTGCAACTCCAAAAACCCCCAATCCATGACCAAAAAACTACTCAGTTTCATGCTCTTGTTCACCACCATGTGGACTTGGGCCCAGGTTACCACATCCGAAATTCAAGGTGTGGTCAAAGATGCCAACGGTCAGCCCCTCCCCGGCGCCGGAGTCAAAGTAACGCACGAGCCCACCGGTTCGGTGAGCGGTGCGGTAACCCAATTCAACGGGTCGTTTACCATAGCCAACCTGCGCGTAGGCGGGCCCTATACCTTGGAAGTCAAATTCATGGGCTACAAACCCGCCAAAGTGGAAAACATTTATCTGCAATTGGGTAAAACCTACAATGTGGATATCCAACTGGTCGAAGATTCGCAAACGCTCAAAGAAGTGGTGATTTCGGCCACCAAAAACCCCACATTCAACAACGACCGCACCGGCTCGGAAACCAACATCGACCGGCGCACCATCGAAGCGCTGCCGTCCATTAGCCGTTCGGCCGCCGACTATTACCGGCTGGAACCCTCGGCTTCCAACGGCTCCTTTGCCGGACGTAATGACCAGTTCAACAACTTTTCGCTCGACGGAACCATTTTTAACAACCCCTTCGGGCTCGATGCCGCCACGCCCGGCGGTCAGTCCAATGCCCAACCCGTTTCGCTGGATGCCATCGACCAAATCCAAGTGGCCGTAGCGCCCTACGACGTAACGCTGTCGGGCTTTACGGGGGCATCGGTCAATGCCGTTACCAAAAGCGGAACCAACAAATTTCACGGCACCGTGTTCGGCTTTTTCCGCAACCAAGCCATGACCGGTAAAGTGTATTTGGGCGGTACCAAACTGGAACCCGAACTCAAACAAAAACAAGCCGGTTTCAGCTTTGGCGGTCCCATCATCAAAAACAAATTGTTCTTCTTTGTCAACTACGAAATCGACGACCGTTCCGATTTGGGCTCCTTTTATGTGGCCAAACGTCCGGGCGTTTCGGGCGGAAACGTTTCGCGCGTGGAAGCCGCCGACCTTGACGAAGTGGCCAACCTGCTCAAATCCATCGGCTACGACCCCGGGCCCTACGAAGGATATACCCACTACACCTATTCGGACAAAGCGCTCCTGAAACTGGATTGGAACGCCTTCGAAGGAACGCGTATCACCTTTACCTACAACAACCTGCATGCCTGGAAAGACAACAATGCCCACCCCGAAGCCATCTTCCACCGCGGACCCGACCGCAGCGTGTTGCAATTCTACAAATCGGGATACCGAATTCACAACAACATCGATTCCTACCTCCTGGAAGCCAACTCCTCGTTTGCAGGTGGAAAAATTTCTAACAAACTCCAAGTGGGCTACACCCATTTCGACGATTTCCGCACGCCGTTTTCGGAGCCTGCACCGGTGATCAACATCGTTAAGGACGGCCAAATGTATATCGTGGCCGGACACGAACCTTTTTCCATCCACAACAGTTTGGACCAAAAGGTTTATCAATTCACCGATAACGTAAATTACTACATGGGCAACCATACCTTTACGGGCGGCATTTCGTTCGAAAAATTCAAATTCGACAACAGCTTCAACCTGTTCGGCTACGGATTCGACATTTTCCAAACCTACACCATGGAGCAATTCCGCGATTCGGTGGCTTCGGGCTACATTCAAAGCCGTTTCGATGCCGCCCGCGCCGCCGACCAAGCCGGCAACTGGAACATAACCAAACTGGAAGTGGGCCAATTCGGCGTTTATTTCCAAGACAAATGGGAAATGAACGAAAAAGTCCGCCTGACCTTCGGGTTGCGTGTAGACAAACCGCTCTATTTCAACACGCCCAAATATATCGAAGAAAAAATCGCCCAAGCCGGCAACGACTATATTGCCGAAGACGTAACCTGGTATGACGAAAACGGTAATCCGGTGAAACTCTCGGCCCGCGACCTGCCCAAAGGCCAATTGATGTTTTCGCCGCGCTTCGGCTTCAACTGGGACGTGAATGGCGACAAAACCCTGCAAGTGCGCGGTGGTAGCGGTATCTTTACCGGCCGCTTGCCCTTCGTGTGGATTGGTAACCATGTGGCCAATGTGGGCCGTTGGTATTTTACGCCCATTGCCAAAGACTTCAAATTCCCGCAAGTGTGGCGCACCAATGTGGGCGTGGACAAAAAATTCGAAAACGGCTATGTGGTTTCGGCCGACCTGGCCTTTACCAAAGACCTGAACGGTATGATGGTACGCAACTACGGGCTTAAACCTCCGTCGGGCACGCTCAACAGCCCGGTGGACGACCGGCCCGTTTACACCGCCGCCGACCATGCCCTGATGCCCGACTACGGCATTCCGGCCGATGCCTTCGTGTTTACCAACACCAAACTGGGTCATGCCTTCAACTTTACGGCCAAGGTGGAAAAAAGTTTCGAAAACAACCTGCGTTTCAGCTTGGCTTATAGTTTCCTGGATTCCTACGACGTAAACTCCATCGAAGCCGAAATAACCGGCGACGCCTTTATGCGTAACCCCGCCTTGGGCAATGTGAATAAAGACCGTTTATCTCACTCGCTCTACGGCGACCGCCATCGTTTTGTGGGCTACGCCATGAAGTATTGGACCTACGGCAAAGACAACAAATGGAACACTTCGCTGGCCGCCTACTATGAATTTGCCCGCGGCGGACGATTCTCCTACACCTACTCGGGCGACATCAACGGCGACGGTTCGCCGCTCAACGACCTGATTTACATTCCCACGGCCGACGAAATCAACCAAATGCACTTCGACACCGGCCAATACAACGAACAACAACAACGCCTGGCGTTGAATTCGTTCATCGAACAAGATCCATACCTGCGCACCCACCGCGGCATGTATATGGAAAAATACGGCGCGTTGAGCCCTTGGCGCACCCGCATCGATGTCAAACTCACCCAGAGCTACAAAATCTCGGGTAGCCAACGCATTGAGTTTAACCTGAACATCCTTAACCTGCCCAACTTGCTGGACGAAAATTGGGGCCACATCAAATTCCCCACCAACCGTCAGCCCATCGGCGTGCGCATCGACAGCAACGGCGAACCCATCTACTCCTTCGACCCCACCTTGAAGGAAAGTTTTACCAACGATTACAGCTTGGATTCGCGCTGGCAGGTGCAATTCGGTGTGCGCTACCGGTTCTAAACACCGCCAAGCTTATAATAAAAGCCGCCTCGTTAACGGGGCGGTTTTTTATTTGTAATTCCAACAGTATAATAATGGTTTTATTTCCTGCTAAATATCATTTGCACAATATATAATTAATATTAGATTTGAATATCTAAATAATAATTAAAACCATTTGCCATGAAAAAAATTGCTTTTTTTCTATTTGCAAGCATTGCCTTATTTATTTGGCAATTGAATGCGCAAATCACATCCTTCCCTTATACGGAGGATTTTGAAAGCGGCTCCATGCCCACGGGATGGGTGAAGGAATTACCCGGTAGTGGAAATGATGTTATTGTTTCCGATCTTCGCAACCATACTTCCGGTGGTCAGTATTCTGTTAGATTTAGCTCTTATCATCAATCGTCAGATTATAACCAATATTTATTTACGGATACCATTCATGTTACGTCCAATTACATGGAAGTATCATTCTGGGTTAAGGAATACTCTACATCTGAATCATTACAATGGGGTATTGCTGTGGGAGCTCAGTCTTCATCCAGTGTTAGCAGTTGGAATGACATACAACTATCAACATCATGGCAAAAAATTACTGTTCAATTAACGGGTTATCAGGGGCAAACAATTTTTTTTGCATGGCACTATTATGCCGATTATCAATATTATGTTTTTTTAGATGACGTAAAAATTGATATGTTGTCTGATTGTCCCGAACCGTATGATTTGTCTGTTAATCCTGTTTCAGCTAACGACGTGTATTTAGATTGGACATCACCTGTTTCTCAATGGGAGGTTGAGTATGATACCACAGGTTTTGTACAAGGAACGGGAACAATTTTCCAAGTCAACAGCAAGCCTTATTTACTTTCGGGTTTAACACCCCAACAAACATATGATTACTATGTGCGTTCCAATTGCGGAAACGGTATATATAGTAATTGGGTCGGCCCTTACACTTGGCATCAACCATACGTAAATGATTATTGTTCAGGGGCAATAGACCTTCCTGTTAACCAAGGATGTTCTCCAACAGTGGTTAATGATGCTAATGCCATACATTCCGGTGTTGGTTATCCAAGTTGTAGTGATTATTATGGAGGGGATTTATGGTATAAGATTACCGTGCCCGAGGATTTAGATACATTGATTGTTAAAACCGGATATTATCCGGGGAATCATAGTATTTATGATACAGGTATGGTGATTTATACCGGAGATTGTGATAATCTAACGCCCGCGTATTGTAACGGAGACGGCAATGATCCTGGCGATGGTATGTTTTCCAGAATTGTATTAACAAATGTACATAATGGTGATGAATACTACGTTCGGGTTTTTTCAGAAAGTGAAGATTACGGTGTTTTTCACCTTTGTGCCTATGCGCCCAATTTAAGAACAAAAACTTTAAACACAACAGATTTTAGCTTTCATCCTAACCCTTCATCAAATGTGATTTACTGGAAAGCCAATGAAGACGTGGAAAAAGTACAAATCACCAACCTAACAGGTCAAGTGGTAATAGATGTGAGCAATCCTAAAACTAACAGCTTGAATATTGCCAAACTAAACCAAGGTGTATATTTCTTGCACGTTATCGTGGACGGAAAAGAAGGAACCTATAAATTGATTAAGGAATAGGGTAATAATTATTGAATATACTCCCTGCTACTGTGGGGAGTATTTTTGCCATTGAGAATAGTTCAAGTTTCAATTCAGATAAAATAATGTTTCATTCAATTTTACCGCAAATAACCTTTTGGGTTTCGATTAATAAATAAGTATCACTGAATGTAATATTATTCAGAGAAAAATAATTACACATCAAAAGGGTGATTTTTTTCACCCTTTTGAGGACGAGTTTGTCTCATTTTGTTAATTCTACAATATTTGATATATATATTTACTGATAAATCATTAATTTGAATAATTATAAAACTAAAATCTCCCATCATGAAAAAGCTTATTTTCTTTCTTGTATTTTTGATGTTCTCTTTTTGGGTTAATGCCCAAAACGGATTCAACTACAAAGCGCTGATTTCCGAAAGCGGAAGCACGCTTTCAAACCAAAACGTGAATATGCGGTTCAGTATATTGGACGCAAGCAACACGGTGGTTTACAGCGAAACCCACACCGGAAGCACCGATGCCAACGGTATTGTGGTTTTTGTGATTGGCGAAGGCACGGTGGTGTCGGGTGATTTTGCAAGCATTGATTGGAGCGCCGGTATTTTTTTCCTGCAAGTGGAATTGGACACCGGTAGCGGTTATCAGGATTTCGGAACAACGGAGTTTAAATACGTACCCTTTGCCAAATATGCCGGCACATCGGGCGGCGTGGCTTCCGGTGCTATTAAACTGGACGACCTGAACGATGCCCGTTCCGATAACGACGGCTCGGATAATGGATCTTCAATTTATATAGGCATTGATGCCGGTGCTCATGACGACAGGAGTAATAATAAAAATGTGGGTATCGGTTATCATGCGATGAATGCTAACACTACCGGTAGTTATAACACTTCAACCGGTAACGAAGCGCTGTATTCCAATACCACTGGGGCTCACAATACGGCAATCGGATATTGGGCACTTTATCAAAATACCACGGGCAATGATAATACTGCCCTGGGAATATGGTCACTTAAATCCAACACTACGGGAGAAAGAAACACTGCCTCCGGAGGCTGGGCTCTTTCTTCCAATACTACGGGAGGGTATAATACCGCAAACGGATATGGAGCGCTTTACATGAATTCTACCGGGAACTCGAACACGGCTACCGGTTATGGCGCACTTTATTTAAACACTACGGGAAATAATAACACGGCATTAGGAGACAAAGCGCTCTTCCACAATACCGACCGGTCATATCTTGTGGCCATAGGAGATTCGGCACTTTATCATAACGCCGAAAATGTTACGGAGGTGTATCACGCTACAAAAAACACCGCAGTAGGGTCAAAAAGTTTGATGTCCAATAACACGGGGTATAACAATACAGCGGTTGGATTTCATACATTATCGTCTAATACCTCGGGTGATCAAAATACCGCTATCGGGACCAATGCTCTTTTGTTAAACACCGGTGGACACAGCAACTCAGCTGTTGGCCATCGTGCACTATATTCCAACACTACGGGAAGTAACAATACAGCACTTGGCAATAAATCACTTTACCACAATACCGACCGGTCATATCTTGTAGCTATTGGCGATTCGGCACTTTTTCACAACGGGGAAAATGCAACGCAGGCTTACCACGCCAAAAATAATACCGCCGTGGGATCCAAAAGTTTAACATCCAATAACACCGGGTACAAAAATACGGCGGTTGGATTTCAAACATTATTTTCCAATACCTCGGGCGGTAAGAATACCGCTATTGGAAATGAGGCTTTACATTCCAATACAACGGGAGGTTATAACACCGCCATCGGTAACGAGGCATTATATTCTTCCACTACGGCACATCATAACACGGCTGTTGGGCATAAGGCACTTTATTCCCACATTACAGGATATTGGAATACGGCTGTCGGATACTATGCACTTTATTCCGATACATCGGGAAGAAGGAATACGGCTATTGGAAGCTACGCGCTATATTCCAATACATC
>JALWYR010000237.1 GCA_027003085.1 Flavobacteriales bacterium | reverse complement strand
GCCACGGCCGGGTCGATGTTTTTGTGGCCGTAGTTGCGGTCGAAGGCCTCGGCAAATTGACGGGCCAATTTGAGGGCCGTTTGCCGGTAGGCCTCTTTGTCGTCCCAAGTGTTGACGGGGAACAAAAGCTCGGAGGGCACGCCGGGCACTTCCTTGGGTATGTTCAGGTGGAAGAGTTCGTCGTAAACATATTCCACGTCTTTGAGTTTGCCTTCGAGTGCGGCATCCACCATGGCGCGGGTGTATTTGAGCGGAATACGGTAGCCCTTGCCGTAGGGGCCGGCGGTCCAACCGGTGTTGATCAGGTAAACGTCGGTGTTGTAGCGTTCCATTTTTTGGCCCAGCATACCGGCATAGATATCGGGGTTGAGCGGCATGAAGGGCTGTCCGAAAAAGCGCGAAAAGGTGGCTTGGGGCTCGGTTACACCCGTTTCGGTTCCGGCCAGTTTGGAGGTGTAGCCCATGAGGAACCAAAGCATGGCCTGTTCGCGGTTGAGCTTGGACACGGGCGGAAGGACGCCGTAGGCGTCGGCGGTGAGGAAAAGAATATTGCGCGGATGTCCGCCGGTGGAGCTCTCCTTGATGTTTTTCAGGTAATAGAGCGGATAGGATGCGCGGGAATTGGGCGTAAAACGCGGGTCGAAAAAGTCGAAATGCCCGTCGGGATAAACCATGGCGTTTTCCACGATGGCACCGTGGCGGGTGTAGTCGTCCCGGTGCATGACGGCATTGTAGATTTCGGGTTCTTTTTCGGCGGTGATGTCAATCATTTTGGCATAGCAACCGTTTTCGAAATTGGCGATACCTTGTTCGGACCATCCGTGTTCGTCGTCGCCCAGAAGTTTGCGTTTGGGGTCGGCCGAAAGGGTGGTTTTTCCGGTTCCCGAAAGTCCCAGCAGCAGGGCGGTGTCGCCTTGGGGGCCTTCGTTGGCCGAACAGTGGAGAGGCAAAACGTCGTTGAACGGCAACAAATAGTTCATCACCGTAAACAGCATTTTTTTCATGCTTCCCATGTAGGCCGAACCGATGATTACGCCGATTTTGCGTTCAAAGTCCATGGCAATGGCCATGTCGGTGGTCCGGCAGGGATTTTTTTGTCCGGGCCGGCGAATGGCCAGTTCGGCATCGGTGAGTTCGCGCAGGCGGCCTTTGTATTTACGTGAATCGAGTTTTTGGTAAGGCACATGAAGGAGCAAAAAGCTTTCGCCGGCAAAAACGCTGCGGTGGATGTCGGCGGGGACGGGCCGGAACATATTGTCGGTAAACAAGGCGGCCAGGGCGTGGGTGGTAACGGTTTTTACGGGCAGGGCGTAACTGCTGTCGGCACCGACGACGCGGTCGGTAACATAGAGTTTTCGGGCGCGGGAAAGGTAGTCTTTGGCGTCGCGGACCAGCATGTCGAATGTTTCGGGGTCCACGGGAATGTTGTTGGGCGAAGTCCAGTCCACATAATCCACCGATTTGCCGTGCTTGACAATAAGCGTGTCTTTGGGGCTGCGGCCGGTGCTTTCGCGGGGCGTCCAAGTGGCCAATGCGCCGCTTTGGCTGATGATAGCCTCGCGGTTGTCGACCGCCGCCTGAATCATTTCTTTACGTGTGGGTGTGAATACATGCGGATGGCGGTTGAGGAAGGAAAGGTCTTTTATGTTCATCGGAAAGTGTTTTTCGGGTTGATTTGACCCAAATTTATGATATTCGGCACATTTCAAATGCGACAAATATCACGTTTAAAATTTCCATCCAAAAAAATTATCAACCCAAAAGGCGGGAAGGTGGAAATTTTTTCAGAAAATCGATCAATTTTTGCATAGCCCGTCCGCGGTGGCTGATGCGGTTTTTGTCGTGTGTGCTCATTTGGGCATAGCTCGGTTCAAGGCCATCGGGGCGGAACAGCGGGTCGTAACCGAAACCGCCCTCGCCTTGGGGTGCGTGCAGGATTTCACCGGGGGCAATGCCTTCGAAGCGAAACCAACGGTGGCCCAAATTGAGCGTGAGCACGGTGCGGAAACGGGCTTGGCGATTATCGTGTCCTTGGAGGACTTCCAATAACTTTTGCCGGTTCAGTTCGTCGGTGGCATCCGGGCCGGCAAAACGGGCGCTATGCACGCCGGGGGCGCCGCCCAGGGCGTCCACTTCCAGGCCGGTATCGTCGGCCAACACATCCACACCGAAGCGACGGGCAATTTGCATGGCTTTTTGCAGGGAATTGGCGGCCAAATCCTTGCCCGTTTCTTCCAGGGCCAAATCAGGGGCCAAAGCGCTCATGCTTTCCAGGCGAATCGAAGGCGGTATCAAAGCACGGATTTCGTCCAGCTTGTGCGGATTGCCCGAAGCCAAATAAATCACCCGCCGAAAACGAGGAATCATATAGCGCTCCATGCCGTAGAGGGCCAATGCCGCACCGGCGGATGCTACAATAATCAATAGCAGGGCCTGTCCGGCACTATGCAATTCCAAGGCACCGGGCGTCATGGTTTTGTAATGTAAAACCATGAAAAGGGCCAAGGTGTTGTTCAAAAAATGAATGAGCACGGGATAGAAAAGCGTGCCCGTACGCCAATATAAATAACCCAACAACATACCCAACAAACCGGCGCCTACAAATTGCCAAATGTTCATATGGAAAAGGCCGAAAACAAGCGATGAAATAATGATGGCCGTTAGCGGGCGGTATTTTTTGAGCAGGTATTTGAGGATGATGCCGCGGAACAGCATTTCTTCGAGAATGGGAGCGGCAACCGAGAGCAGGAAAAACATCAAAACCGGATGGTTCAAAACCATGTTGGTCATCATGCGAAATTTGGATTCGGCATCGGGCAGGAAATAGGTTATGCCCATTTCGACAAACAACAATAACACCCAAGCCACCAAAGCATAAGGTAACAAGCCCGGATACCGGGGCCGGAATTCGAAGCGGGGCGAAATTTTATAGTGCCTGATGACCAAATAAATGGTCAGCAGCATGGGAATAATGTAGGCAACGAAGAACATCCAAATCAAATCAAATGATTTAAAATCGGCGCCTTCTTTTATTTTGTTCAAATTTAGAAGCGCAAACACAATCACCGCAGGAATGACAACGGCGATGGTGAGTATGAGAAATATGGCAAAGATGCCCATCAAATCCTCGATACGCGGAAATAGTTTTTTCTTGGAAGGAAATATTTCATGCATTGTGGTAGGGTTTTCCATGGATAATAGAAAAAGCGCGGTAAAGTTGCTCGGCAAAAATCAAGCGAACCAATTGGTGCGAAAAGGTCATGGGCGAGAGGGATAATTTTTCGTCGGCACGCCGGTAGAGTTCCTCCGAAAAGCCGTAGGCGCCACCGATAACAAACACCATATCCCGGCCCAGGTGGTTGAGTTTGTTTGCCAAATGGGCGGCCCATTGTTCCGATGAAAAAGTTTTGCCCTTTTCGTCCAGTAATATCACATAATCCTTGGGGCTCAGGGATTTCAATATTTTTTCGCCTTCCTTGCGTT
>JALWYR010000236.1 GCA_027003085.1 Flavobacteriales bacterium | reverse complement strand
CCCGATCCGCTTGCACAAAAGCGGTTGATGGTGGCACCGGGCACTTTGTCGGTATCCAAACCCATCAAGGCAATCATACGGGCCACGTTGAGCCCTTGTTCGGCCTCGGGCATGGCATTGCCCACCAACACATCGTCGATCATTTCGTTGGTAAACTTGCCGCCGCTCTCCTCCTTGACCTTGTCGATAAGGTAACGCACCACTTCGGCAGCCAAATCATCGGGCCGGAAGTTGCGGAACGAACCCTTCTTGGCCTTACCTACGGCCGTGCGGTATCCGCGGATGATATATGCTTTGTTCATTGCTTTGTGTTTTTTTCGTAATTCAAGTTAGTTGCGCAAGGGCTTGCCGGTTTTGAGCATATGCTCGATGCGTTCCAGCGTTTTTCGTTCGCCCAATAAGCTCAGGAAGGCCTCGCGTTCCAAGTCCAGCAAATATTGCTCGGTAACGTAGGACGGGCCAGATAGTTCACCTCCGGCCATCACATAGGCCAATTTATTGGCAATGTGGCGGTCGTAGTCCGAAATGTAGCGTCCGGCCACCATGCTGTCGGTGCCCACCTGGAACATGCCCAGGATTTCTTGGCCCAACACGCGGATGTCGTCGCGCATACGCGGACGGGTGTAACCGTCTTGGGCCATTTGCAGGGCATGCCGCTTGGCCGTGGCGATTTGACGATCTTTGTTCAGCACCACCACATCGCGCCCCTTGACCAAAAAGCCCAAGTCGAAGGCCTCATGGGCCGAAGTGGCCACCTTGGCCATGCCGATAGTCAGGAAGGCCTCCTGATAGCGGTTTACTTCCACATCGCCCTTGACGTATTGGTCCGACACGCGCAAGGTCATTTCCTTGGTGCCGGCGCCGGCGGGAATCAGTCCCACGCCGAATTCCACCAGTCCGATGTAGGTTTCCGCGGCGGCCACCACCTTGTCGGCATGTAGCGTAAGCTCGCATCCGCCGCCAAAGGTCATGCCGTGCGGTGCCACCACCACCGGAATATCAGAATAGCGCACGCGCATCACCGTGTTTTGGAAGGTGCGCACAGCCAATTCCAATTCGTCCCATTCCTGCTCCACGGCCAGCATCATTACCAACATCAAATTGGCACCCACCGAAAATTGTGCACCTTGGTTGCCGATAACCAAACCGTCGTATTTGGCTTCGGCCATTTCGATACCGCGGTTGATGGCCTCGATAACGCCCGTGCCCAAGGTGTTCATCTTGGAATGAAATTCCACATTGATAATGCCGTCGCCCAGGTCGATGATGGATGCATCGTCGTTTTTCCAAAGCGTATTGGACGGGCGCAGGTTGTCCAGGAAAATATATTTATCCTGACCCGGAACGGCTTTGTAATCCTTGGCTTGAATATCGTAATAGTATTTGACGCCTCCTTCCACCTTGTAGAAGGATTTATGCCCGGCACCGGTCATTTCGTTTACCCAAGCGGCCGGTGTTTTGCCTTCGGCCTGCATCATTTCCAGGGCTTTTTCCACGCCTATGGCATCCCAAATCTCGAAGGGACCCAATTCCCAGCCGAATCCGGCCCGCATTGCATCATCAATTTGATATACCGTATCGGCAATTTCGGGGATGCGATGCGAAGCATAGGCAAAAAGTCCCGAAAGGGTTTTGCGGTAAAATGCACCGGCTTTGTCCTTACCGCCCACCAAAACCTTGAAGCGCTTGCGCAAATCGTCGATTTGCTTGGCGGCTTCCAATGTGGCGGATTTCACTTTTTGTTTGGGCCGGTATTCCAGGGTGTTCAAATCCAAGGCCAGGATTTCCTTTTTGCCGTCCTTTTTGATTTTCTTGTAAAAACCCTGGCCGGTTTTGTCGCCCAACCATTTTCGTTGCAGCATTTCTTCCACAAAATCCGGAAGTTTGAACAAGTCGTGTGCTTCGTCGTCGGGCACATTGTCATAAAGCCCTTGGGCCACGTGGGCCAGCGTGTCCAGGCCCACAATGTCGGCTGTGCGGAAAGTGGCCGATTTGGGGCGGCCCATAACGGGTCCGGTGTATTTGTCCACTTCTTCCACGGTGAGTTCCAAGGGTTTCATCAGGTGGAAAATATCCATAATGCCATACACGCCTATGCGGTTGGCAATAAAGGCGGGCGTATCTTTGGCCAAAACGGTGGTTTTGCCCAGATATTTGTCGCCGAACTCCATAAAAAAGTCCACCACCCAGGGCAAAGTGTCCTTGGTGGGAATAATTTCCAAAAGGCGAAGGTAGCGCACCGGATTAAAGAAGTGTGTTCCCAGGAAATGCTTACGAAAATCCTCGGAACGGTTGGCGGCCATCAAGCGGATGGGAATGCCCGAGGTGTTGGAACTGACCAAGGAGCCGGGCGCCCGGTATTTTTCCACTTGGTCGAACACGGCTTGTTTGATGTCGAGCCGTTCGGGCACCACTTCGATAATCCAGTCGTAGTTTTTGATTTCGGGCATATGGTCTTCGGTATTGCCCGTGCGGATGCGTTTGGCCATATCCTTATGATAAAAAGGCGCGGGTTTGGCTTTGAGCGCCTTTTGCAGGTTTTGGGTGGCAATGCGGTTGCGCACCTGCGGGTCGTTGAGCGTAAGCCCGCGAGCTTGTTCGTCGGGCGTGAGTTCCCGCGGCACGATGTCCAGCAGCAGGACATCGAAGCCCGCATTGGCCAACTGCGCGGCAATGCCGGTTCCCATAATACCGGAACCGATAACGGCAGCGTTGCGAATACGTTTCTTCATTTTATGCGTTTTTCGGGTTTTTTCGTTGGGTCAGTTGCAAGATAAGCTGCAAGGTTTCCAGGAAGCAGCGGATACGTTCGTCACCGGCCCGGTTGCGGATGCGGTCGTTAAGGCCCAAAACCACTTCTTTGGCTTTGTCGCGCATTTGCAGGCCGGTAGGGGTGAGTTTTATCAGCACGCTACGGCCGTCTTCGGGGTGGCGTTCGCGGTATATCAGACCGGCTTCTTCCATTTTGCGCAGCGTGCGCGAAAGCGATGTGAGTTCCAAACCCATTTTTTGCGGCAACAGGGTGGAAGGCGTGCCTTGCTTGGGGTCGATATTGAGCAAGGCAAAACCGATGGCCATGGTTCCGCCGTAGGTTGCGGCCGTTTCGTTATAGTATTTGGCAATGGACATCCAGGTTTCGCGGATCCATTGGTCGATGGTTTTTTCGCGGTGAGGCATGGCTTGTGAGAGAATTTCCCTACAAATATACGAAAAATTTATTATGCGTGCATAATAAATTTGATTTAATATTAATCACCTCCACTATCTAAAAATTCTTTATGCTTTTTAAGTAATACACTTGGATTTTCCAAATTAATCTTATTAAAAAGCTCTAGTTTGTGTTTGGTTGATAAATATACCTTATTAATATTTTCCTCTTTTTTCCACCACTTATAAAATCTAACAGGATCATTTTTCTTTGGGTCTTTTTCTTCGTTTATTTTATTATTTCTTCTCCATTGTATTTTTTTTTTTTTTCTCATACTTTTTTTATATT